>JAEWCA010000168.1 GCA_023390875.1 Actinomycetes bacterium | reverse complement strand
CGTGAGGAGCTCGTCGATCGGCAGATCGATCAGGCGCACGTCGTCCGCCGCCTCGAACACCGCGTCGGGCACCGTCTCGCGCACGACGACGTGCGTGATCTGCGCGACGACGTCGACGAGGCTCTCGAGGTGCTGGACGTTCATCGTCGTGTAGACGTCGATCCCCGCCTCGAGGACCTCCTCGACGTCCTGCCAGCGCTTCGTGTACCGCGAGCCCGGCGCATTCGTGTGCGCGAGCTCGTCGACGAGGAGGAGCCCGGGCCGACGCGCGACCGCGGCGTCGAGATCGAGCTCCTCGAGCTCGATGCCCTTGTGGCTCACCCTCCGGCGCGGGAGGATCTCGAGCCCGAGGAGGAGCGCCGCCGTGTCGTAGCGCCCGTGGGTCTCGACGATGCCGACGACGACATCGGTGCCCTCTTCGCGCGCGTAACGCGAGGCCTCGAGCATCGCGTACGTCTTGCCGACGCCGGGCGCGGCCCCGAGGTAGACGGTCAGCCGTCCGCGCCGGGGTGTGGCGCCGTACTCGGCCGACGGCGCCGGCGTGCGGCCGTCGGCGCGCCTGCCTGAAGACTTCGTCGCGTCCAGCGTCACGAAGTCGTCAGCCTCACTGCCGTCGGCCCCGGTCACGAGCCCATTGTGCTCAGCGCGAGGTTGAGGGCGAGCACGTCGACCCGCGCCTCCCCCAGGAACCCGAGGTCCCGCCCCACGACGTGCCGCTCGACGAGCGCCGCCACCTCGTCGGCCGGCAGGCCCCGCTCGCGCGCGACCCGCGCGACCTGCAGCCGCGCGTACGCCGGGGAGATGTCGGGGTCGAGCCCGGACGCCGACGCGGTGACCGCGTCCGGCGGCACGAGCGACGGGTCCACGCCCTCCTCGGCGGCGACCTGCGCCCGGCGCTCCTCCACGAGAGCGACGAGGTCCGGGTTGTTCGGCCCGAGGTTCGACCCGGCCGACGCGAGCGTGTCGTACCCGTCCCCCGCCGCCGACGGCCGCGGGTGGAACCACTGCTCCCCCGCGAACTGCTGGCCCACGAGCAACGAGCCGACCGCGGACGACGGCGAGGTGACCCGCGACCCGTCGGCCGCGACGAGCGAGCCCGACGCCTGCCACCGGAACAGCGCCTGTCCGACGCCGGTGACCGCGAGCGGGTAGACGACCCCGAGCACGACGGTCAGGACGAGCAGCACGCGCAGGCCGGCGAGCGCCTGGCGGACGAACGACACGGCAGCCGAGCCGACGGTGCCGACGGGACGCGGGGCGAGGGTGGTGGTCATGAGGCGATCCCGGGGAGGAGGGAGATGACGAGGTCGAGGAGCTTGATGCCGACGAACGGCGCGACCAGCCCGCCGACGCCGTAGACCAGCAGGTTGCGGCGCAGCATGACCGAGGCGGCCGCCGGCCGGTATCGCACGCCCCGCAGCGACAACGGCAGCAGCGCGACGATGACGAGCGCGTTGAACACGACGGCCGAGAGGATCGCCGACTCGGGGCTGGCCAGGTGCATCACGTTGAGCACCGAGAGCTGCGGGAACGCGACGACGAACATCGCGGGCAGGATCGCGAAGTACTTCGCGACGTCGTTCGCGACGGAGAACGTGGTGAGCGCGCCGCGCGTGATGAGCAGCTGCTTGCCGATCTCGACGATCTCGATGAGCTTCGTCGGGTTGGAGTCGAGGTCCACCATGTTCCCGGCCTCCTTGGCGGCCGTGGTGCCGGTGTTCATCGCGACGCCGACGTCGGCCTGCGCGAGCGCGGGCGCGTCGTTGGTGCCGTCGCCGCACATCGCGACGAGCCGCCCACCGGCCTGCTCGCGGCGGATGAGCGCGAGCTTGTCCTCGGGGGTCGCCTCGGCGAGCACGTCGTCGACGCCTGCCTCGGCCGCGATGGCCGCCGCCGTGAGCGGGTTGTCGCCCGTGACCATCACGGTCCGGATGCCCATCGCGCGCAGCGCGTCGAACCGTTCGCGCATGCCCTCCTTGACGACGTCCTTGAGGTGGATGACGCCGAGCACGCGCGCCGGATCGTCCGCGGACTGCGAGGCGACGACGAGCGGCGTGCCGCCCGACGCCGAGATCGCGTCGACCGTCGCGGCGACGTCCGGCCCGGCGTGCCCGCCCGTCGACCGCACCCAGTGCGTGACGGCCGCGGCGGCCCCCTTGCGCACCTTCCGCCCCGGCAGGTCGACGCCGCTCATCCGGGTGGTCGCCGTGAACGGCACGAGCACGACGCCCGCGAGGTCGTGCCGCTCGCGCAGCCCGAACCGCTCCTTGACCAGCACGAGCACCGACCGCCCCTCGGGCGTCTCGTCGGCCATGCTCGACAGCTGCGCGGCGTCGGCCAGCGCGTCCGGGGAGATGCCCGGTGCGGGCAGCAGGTCGGCGGCCTGCCGGTTGCCGAGCGTGATCGTGCCGGTCTTGTCGAGCAGCAGCACGTCCACGTCCCCGGCCGCCTCGACGGCCCGGCCCGACATCGCGAGCACGTTGCGCCGCACGAGCCGGTCCATGCCCGCGATCCCGATGGCCGACAGCAGCGCCCCGATCGTCGTGGGGATGAGGCACACGAGCAGCGCGACGAGCACGATCAGCGACTGCTGCGCACCCGAGTAGACCGCGAACGGCTGCAGCGTGACGACGGCCAGCAGGAACACGATCGTCAGCGTCGTGAGCAGCACGTTGAGCGCGACCTCGTTGGGCGTCTTCTGCCGCGCCGACCCCTCGACGAGCCCGATCATCCGGTCGACGAACGTCTGCCCGGGCTGCGCGGTGATCCGCACGACGATCCGGTCCGACAGCACCACGGTCCCGCCGGTCACGGCCGACCGGTCGCCGCCGGACTCCCGGATCACGGGCGCCGACTCCCCCGTGATGGCCGACTCGTCGACCGACGCGACACCCTCGATGACGTCCCCGTCGGACGGGATCGTCTCCCCGGCCTCGACCACGACGACGTCCCCGACCCGCAGGCTCGAGGACGGGACCTCGGTGGTCGGCAGGCGCCACAGCGACGTCGTCTCCTCGAGGGTGTCCGCCGGAGCCACGACCCGCCGCGCCGTCGTCGTCCGCTGCGTGGCCCGCAGCGTGGCGGCCTGCGCCTTCCCCCGCCCCTCGGCGACGGACTCCGCGAGCGTCGCGAACAGCACGGTGAACCACAGCCACACCGTGACGGCCCACGCGAACACGCTCGGCTCGGCGACGGCCAGCACGGTCGTGAACGCCGCCCCGACCTCGACCACGAACAGCACGGGCGCCGCCCACAGCCGGCGCGGGTCGAGCCCGCGCAGCGCACCGGGCAGCGCGGCGGCGAGCTGCCGCGCGGACAGCGCGCTCGGCCTGTCTCTTATACACAATCTGACG
>JAEWCA010000131.1 GCA_023390875.1 Actinomycetes bacterium | reverse complement strand
TGCGTGATCAGCTCAGCGGCAGCCTGATCACGGTCTGCGGCACCCCCACGCTCGTGGGGCCGGACCCGATCGCGTTCCACAGCGCGACCCGGACGGTCCCGCCGCTCAGCGCACCGAGCGTGCCGGTCGCCGACTGCAGTCCGACGGCCTCGGTCAGGTGCTCGAACCCGGGCACCGGGTCGGTCGCGAAGTACCGGTAGACCTCGACCCGCTCCCACGTCCCGTCACCCGTCAGGTCGTACGAGATCGAGATCCGCGTCCCGTTGCCGACCACCATGCCCGCGTCGAGCGCGACGTCGAACGTCGCCCCGGCGCCCGTCGGCGTGCCGTTCAGGCCGCTCGCGGTCCACACGAGCGCGTTCGGCGACTCCACGCCCGTGTCGATCCCGAACGCCTGCGGGACGAGGACCGTCGCCGGGCTCGTCGGCTGCTGCGCGACCAGCGCGCCGTTCGCGCCGAGGTACCGCGTGAACACGCTCGGCTGCGGACCCGTGGGGGTCGGCGTCGGCGTCTTCGTGGGCTTCGGGGTCTTGGTCGGCTTCGGCGTCTTCGTCGGCGTCGGCTTCGGCGTCTTGGTCGACGTCGGCGTGGGCGTCGGCGTGACGGTCGGCGTCGGGGTCGGCGTGACCGTCGGCGTCGGCGTCTCGGTCGGTGTCGGCGTCGTGGTCGGACCACCGGTCGCCCCGCCGCCGCTCCACGTGAACGCCCCGGAGGTCACCGTCTTCCCGGCGGGCACCGCGAGCAGCGTCCCGTCGCTGAACGTGACGGTGAGCGGCGACGACGTGACGTTCGACGCCACGTACGTCCGTCCGGTCGCGGCCTTGAACACGACCGCGAGCGCGTGGTCCGCACGCACGGTCGGGTCGACGTGCCCCAGCGACGCGAGGTTCGCGACCCAGTGCAGCGTGTGCGCCCGGCTCTCCCCCTCCTCGACGGCGTACCCGGGGTTGGCGAGCAGGCTCGTCAGCGCCGCGGGCCCGTCCGCGAGCGCGAGGTAGCTCCACAGGATGTCCTGCCACACGGACGGCTGGCCGCCGTTGGCCTTGACGAGCTCGGCGTAGTTGGCCTCCACGTCGTCGGGCCGCAGGCCGAGGTACAGGTGGCCGCCGGTGACGGGCAGCGTGTTGATGCCCTGGATCATCTCCGGCTCGCCGCTGAACCACGTGGCGTACGCGGCACCGTCACCCCACACCATGCCGACCGTGGAGTGGCCGAAGCCCTGCGGCATCGCGCCCGACCCGTCGAACCAGTAGTCCTGGATCGCGGCGGCCTGCGTGGCGTACAGGTACGCGCCGGCGTCGCGCACGGCCGTGTCGCCGGTCGCCTCGCCCCACTCGACGAGCCCGGCGGCGAAGTTCATGCCCTCCGAGCTGGACTCCTGGTTGTTGCCGGCGTCGAACGCGCCGTGCCCGGACGCCCAGTCGTGACCGGCGTAGATGTCGAAGTCGCGCAGGTACGGGAAGCGCGTCTCGGTCCGGTCGTAGCTGTTCGCGTCGCGCACGAGCGTGTCGACCATCCCGCCGTACGCGTCCTTGGCGGCCCACTCGGGGTCGAACCTCGCGAGCGTCGCGGCGGCCACCACGAAGTAGCCGTAGTGGAAGTGGTGGTCGTTGAGCTCGGTGTCGGAGCCGTACGACGCGGGGTAGCCGATGAGCGTGCCCCAGTCCGCGTCGTACGCGAACACCTGCTCCGTCTTGCCGGGTGTGGCCGTGAACCAGTTCGTGAGCGTGGCCTTGATGGTCGCGAGCGTGCGGTCGCGCACGTCGGCGTCGCCGAGCTGGTCCGCGATCTCGACGATGCGGGTCGCACGGCCGAGGGCCTTGCCGGTCCAGTACGTGTCGGCCTTGAGCGCCCCCAGGCTGTCGGGGTTCTCGGCGGCGAGCAGGTCGTCGAGCCGCGCGCGCAGGGAGCCGGTGCTGGTCGCGACGGCTGGGACCTCCGGGAGCACGCCGGTGAACGGCGTCGCGGTGGTGAACGACGGCGAGCCGACGTAGGCCGTCATCGGGCCGCGCGGCGAGACGTACGTCGACGACAGCTTGCTGCCCCCGCCGGCGCTCGTGACGTACTGCTGCTGGTGCGGGTAGAGCGCGACGACCGTGCCCTTCGCGGACCCCTCGTTGGCCTTCGTGGTGAGCGCGTACGTCGTGCGGACCACCGACGCGGACTCGTCGTACGTGTAGGTGGCCTTGGTGCCCGTGACCTCGGCGTACGCGTACGGTGCGAACGCGGTCGCCTGCGCGACCCGGTCGGCGTCGGTGCTCGTCGGCCCGGTGGTGAGCGACGCGACCGACAGGTACCCCTTGCCGGCGAGCGTGCTGGTCAGCGTGCCGCCGCTGACGGTCCACGTGGACCCCGTCGGCGCGAACGCGACGTAGTCGCTGCCGCCCGCGGTGAAGCCCACGGTCGCGCCGTCCTGGAGCCAGACGACGGCGCCGTCGGTGCTCAGCGTCGCCGCACCGCCGCTCACGTGGTACCAGCTGAACGGCAGGCCGTGCCCGATCGTCGCGGTCAGCGTCCGCGTCCCGTCCGTCCACGACGGCGTGACGGTCCAGTCGCTCCATCCCGCGACCTTGACCTCGGGTGCGTTCAGGCCCGCGACGCCGACGAGCACGTCCTGCGCGTACGGGTAGTGGAACTCCCCGAGCCCGCCCGGCGTCCCGCTGACGACCGGCACGCGCGTCGACGACAGACCGAGGCCGCCCGCGGACGGCAGGTACGACACCGGGTGCGCGTGCAGCGGCTGGCTCCAGCGGCAGTCGAGGCGCTTGTAGAGCAGCGACGACCACCAGTCGTTGGTGGGGAGCGCGCCTTGCGGGGCGTCCGCGGTCAGGGAGGATCGCGGGTCCGTCTCGATCGCGTCGCATCCCTCGGGCGTCGGCCCGACGGGTGTCGCGACGTACCCGCCCTGACCGACGGCGACGGTGGCGGCGGTCTGCACGGCGGTGCGTGAGACCGACCCCCAGGCGGCGGGCGCGGCCGACATGGCGAGCGCCAGCGCGGCGGTCAGGGCGACGAACAGGACGAGCGGACGGGACGTCCGTGGCGCAGGTTGCATGGTGAGTGGCCCCCAGAAGTGGGCAGCCGCGACCGTCTCGGCGGTGAGGGCGGTGGCGAGCTGCCGGGTCTCGGGAGGTCGCGCCGACGCGGCCCCCCGCAGATCTCTCCCCGCACGGCCCCCATTGGACGTGCTGCTGTGAGCGAGATCACAGTCACGGTAACCACGCACGTGAAGTTTATGCAAACCCAACACAAAGGGAGCCGGTGACTCGTGTGAACGACCGGCTCCCTTTGGAGGTGACTCGTGTCAGGCGACGAAGCCCTACTCGGTCTTGGCGGCGGCGATCTTCTCGCGCACCTCGTCCATGTCCAGCCCCTTGACGGCGTTGACGACCTGCTCGAGCGCGGGCGCGGGCAGCGCACCGGCCTGGTTGAACACGAGGATGCCGTCACGGAACGCCATCAGCGTCGGGATCGAGAAGATCTGCAGCTCCTGCGCGAGCGCCTGCTCCGCCTCGGTGTCGACCTTGGCGTGCACGACGTCGGGGTGCTCCTGCGACGACGCCTCGAACACCGGGCCGAAGCGCTGGCACGGACCGCACCACTCCGCCCAGAAGTCGACGAGGACGATCTCGTTGTCCTTGATGGTCTGACCGATGGTCTCGGCGGTCAGGGTCGTGGTGGCCACGTCATACCTCCCGTGATGAGTGTCGCGTGGTAGAGCGTCACGGCGACCATGACTATTCCCCCCGCCCCCGGTGCGCCCGCTACGTGCGCACGGTGGCCGCGGGGTAGAACTGCACGGTGACCGAGACCGCCGACTTCCCCTCCGGCCCCGAGCGACCCGCCGGCTGGCTCAGCCCCGAGCAGATCGGCGCCGTGCGCCGCCAGCTCCCGATCCTCTACGTGGACGCCGTCCCGGTGCGGGTCGACGACTCGGGCGACGTGGTCGCCGTCGGGCTCCTGCTGCGCGTGACCCCGGAAGGAGTCATGTCCCGGGCCCTCGTGTCCGGACGGGTGATGTACCACGAGCGCGTGCGCGACGCCCTCGTCCGGCACGTCGAGAAGGACCTCGGCCCCGTCGCGCTCCCCCAGATCCCGTCGTCGCCGCAGCCGTTCACCGTCGCCGAGTACTTCCCCACGCCGGGCGTCACGCCGTACCACGACCCCCGCCAGCACGCCGTCTCGCTCGCCTACGTGGTGCCCGTGCTCGGCGACTGCCGGCCGCAGCAGGACGCCATCGACCTCGCGTGGCTGACACCCGAGGAGGCGTGCGCCGAGCAGGTCCAGGTCGAGATGAACGGCGGGCAGGGCCTGCTGCTGCGCCAGGCGATGGGGTACGTGGGCCGCCTGCCCTGAGCGGCGGCTACTGCAGGGTGAGCTCCGGCCAGTCGGCCAGGTCGGCGCGCATCCTGCGGTCGTGCGTCGCGACGACGACCGCCGCCGACGTCAGCCGCAGCGCCTCGGTGAGCTCGTCGACCAGGCCGACCGACAGGTGGTTCGTCGGCTCGTCGAGGATCAGCACGTGCGGTGCCGCGAGCAGCGCGCACGCCAGGTCGAACCGGCGACGCTGACCCACCGACAGGTCGCGCAGCGGACGGTCGAGGTCCTCCTCGGTGAGCAGGCCGAGCGCCGCGACGGGCACGAGCTCGTCGGGGTCGAGCAGCCCGCCGTGCAGCAGGTCGAGCGCATGGCGGGCGTAGGCGTCGAACGCCGACACCGGGGGCGCCGCGGCGGACGGAGGCGCGGCCGCCACGGGCGCCGCCGTCC
>JAEWCA010000095.1 GCA_023390875.1 Actinomycetes bacterium | reverse complement strand
GGCCTCGACGACGTGGACCATCGGCGCGCTGCGCGAGGCGACCGCCGCACCCGCCCCGGCGGCCGCCGGGGCGCGGCCCGTCCGGGCAGACAACCGCCGCCTCAGGGTTCACGCTGGAGCATGGCCCCGATCGTGACCGACCGCCGGCCGGACGCGACCCACCGGTCGTCGTTCCCGCCGATCGCGAACTACGCGTTCCTGTCCGACTGCGAGTCGAACTGCCTCATCGCCCCGAGCGGTGCCGTCGAGTGGATGTGCGTGCCCCGGCCCGACTCGCCGAGCATCTTCACGGCGCTGCTCGACAGGGCGGCGGGCTCGTTCCGCGTCGGACCGCACGGCATCCGGGTCCCGTCGGCCCGCCGCTACCTGCCCGGCACGCTCGTGCTCGAGACGACGTGGCAGACACCGACGGGCTGGCTGATCGTGCGGGACGCGATGGTGATGGGCCCGTGGCACAACACCGAGGAACGGTCCGCCACGCACCGCCGCACCCCGACCGACAACGACGCGGAGCACATCCTGCTGCGCACGGTCACGTGCGTGAGCGGCACCGTGGACCTCGAGGTCGAGTGCGCCCCGGCGCCGGACTACGCGCGCGCCGAGCCACGGTGGGAGTACGCGGACGGCGGGTACAACGAGCTCGTCGCGGCACCCGCGGAGGGCGCGTCCGGCCCGACGCTGCGGCTCACGTCGAGCCTGCGTCTCGGGGTCGACGGGCGGACGGCGTCGGCCCGCACGCGCATGGTGAACGGCGACAAGGCGTACGTCGCGCTCGGGTGGTCACCGCTGCCCAACCCCGGCACGTGGGACGAGGCCGCCGACCAGCTGTGGCGCACGCAGGAGTTCTGGCGCGAGTGGATCACGCAGGGCGTGTTCCCCGACCACCCGTGGCGCACGTACCTGCAGCGCAGCGCACTCACGCTCAAGGGCCTCACGTACGCGCCGACCGGCGCGCTGCTCGCGGCGTCCACGACGAGCCTGCCCGAGACGCCGTGCGGCGAGCGGAACTGGGACTACCGGTTCGCGTGGATCCGGGACTCGACGTTCGCCCTCTGGGGCCTGTACACGCTCGGCCTCGACCGGGAGGCGAACGACTTCTTCGCGTTCATCCACGACGTCTGCCGGGACAACAAGGACCTGCAGATCATGTACGGCGTCGGCGGGGAGGAACGGCTCGACGAGGCCGAGCTCGACCACCTGTCCGGGTACGAGGGGGCCCGGCCCGTGCGGATCGGTAACGCCGCGTACGAGCAGCGCCAGCACGACGTGTGGGGGGCGGTGCTCGACTCCGTCTACCTGCACACCAAGTCCCGCGAGCAGCTGCCCGAGGCGCTGTGGCCCGTGCTGAGACGGCAGGTCGAGGCCGCCATCGAGCACTGGCACGAGCCCGACCGCGGCATCTGGGAGGTCCGCGGCGACTCGCAGCACTTCGTGTCGAGCAAGCTCATGTGCTGGGTCGCGCTCGACCGCGGCGCCCGGCTCGCGCGCATGCACGACGAGCCCGACTTCGCGACGGAGTGGTCGAAGATCGCCGCCGAGATCCACGCCGACATCTGCAAGCACGGCGTCGACGAGCGCGGCGTGTTCGTGCAGCGGTACGGGTCCGACGCGCTCGACGCGTCGCTGCTGCTCATCCCGTTGCTGCGGTTCCTGCCACCGAGCGACAAGCGGGTCCGCGCGACCGTCCTCGCGATCGCCGACGAGCTCACCGTGAACGGGCTCGTGCTGCGCTACAAGGTGGACGAGACCGACGACGGGCTCGAGGGCGAGGAGGGCACATTCACCATCTGCTCGTTCTGGCTGGTCAGCGCGCTCGTCGAGATCGGCGAGCTCGAGCGCGGCCGGGCCCTGTGCGAGCGGCTCCTGTCGTTCGCGTCGACCCTCAACCTGTACGCCGAGGAGATCGACACCCGGTCCGGCCGGCACCTGGGCAACTTCCCGCAGGCGTTCACGCACCTCGCGCTCATCAACGCCGTCATGCACGTGATCCGCGCCGAGGAGCGGGCCGGGCACGACGGCGTCCACTTCGAGCCCCCGAACCGCGGCGGGTGACCGACCTCTCGGAACACGGGTCGACGGGCCGCCGTTGAGCCGGGCATGACGACGATCGGGATCATCGGCAGCGGCAACATCGGCGGCACCCTCGCGCGGCTCGCGGTCGCGGCGGGGTACGACGTGGTGGTGTCGAACTCGCGCGGGCCGGAGACGCTCACCGGGCTCGTCGCGGAGCTCGGCGACCGGGCACGCGCCGCGACGGCACGCGAGGCGGCCGAGGCGGGGGAGCTCGTCGTGGTGTCCGTGCCGGTCAAGGCGGTGGACGACATCCCCGTCGAGCCGCTCGCGGGCAAGCTCGTGCTCGACACCAACAACTACTACTGGCAGCGCGACGGCCACGTCCCCGAGCTCGACGCGCAGCAGATCACCAGCGCCGGCCTGCTGGCCCGGCACCTCGGCGACGCGCACGTCGTCAAGGCGTTCAACCACATCACCGCCGCCGACCTCGGCTCGCAGGGCGTCCCTGCGGGCACGCCGGACCGGCGGGCGCTCGCGATCTTCGGCGACGACCACGACGCCAAGCTCGCGGCGGCCGCGTTCATCGACACGGTCGGGTACGACGCCGTCGACGGAGGCCCGCTCGACGAGAGCTGGCGCATCGAGCCCGGCACGCCCGGGTACGGGCCGCGGTTCGACGCGCCGGGCCTGCGCGACGCGCTCGACTCTGCGGTCCGGCCGCAGGGCGCCTGACACCCGGCCGTCGGACCGGCGCTGTGTGCTGCGTTGTTGTCGCTGAGCGACAGAAACGCAGCACACGACCGTGCAGCCGGCGGCCGGGTGGGGCGTCAGCTCAGGCGCGTCAGGCGGACGTGCCAGGCGTCCGGGCCGTCGACCAGGACCTCGACGTCGATCTCGGCGCGCTCGCGCAGCTGCGCGATGAGCGGGCGGGGCAGGTGCGGCGCGACGAGGACCAGCGAGCCGCCGGGGGCGATGGCGTCGAACGCGCCGAACACCGTCGCGTGGCGGATGGCGTGCGGGATGGGGCGGACGTCGAGCACCGGGTCGGCCTCGTCGTGGCCGCCGCAGCCGCACGTGTGGCCGGCGGGCTCGGCGACGGGGGCGGTCGTGAGGATCTCGATGTTCTCGGCGGTCATGGTGTCTCTCTCCTTCGATGGGTGCGGATCAGCAGGTCAGCGGCGGGCGCCGGGACGCTCGACGCGCTCCCAGCCGCGGCGCGGGACGCGGTTGCCCAGGTGGGCGTCGTCCTTGGTGCGGTAGACGATGTACGGCCGGGTGAGGTAGCCGACCGGCGCGGAGAACACGTGCACGAGCCGCGTGAACGGCCACAGGGCGAACAGCGACATCGCGCACAGCACGTGCAGCTGGAAGGCCAGCGGCACGTCGGCCATGAGCGACGGGTCCGGCTGGAACGTCAGCAGCCCGCGGATCCACGGCGAGATCGACCCGCGGTAGTCGTAGGCGTCGCCGAGCAGCTGGAACATCACGGTCGCGGTGGTGCCGAACGCGAGCGTCGCGCCGAGGACCACGTACATGAGCTTGTCCATGCGGGTCGTGGCCAGGAACACGGGCCCGACGGTCCGCCGCCGGTAGACGAGGATCGCGAGCCCGGCGAGCGTCAGCACCGCCGCGACCGTCCCTGCCCACGTCGCGACGAGGTGGTACGCGTGCTCGGTGACCCCGACGGCCTCCAGCCAGGGACGGGGGATGAGCAGGCCGACCACGTGCCCGCCGATCACCATGAGGATCCCGACGTGGAACATGGGCGACCCGGCGCGCAGCAGCCGCGACTCGTAGACCTGCGACGAGCGGGTGGTCCACCCGAAGCGGTCGTAGCGGTACCGCCACAGGTGCCCGACGACGAACACCGCGCCCGCGACGTAGGGCACGACGACCCACAGCAGGACGTCACGGGTGCTCATGCGGGGACCTCCTGGCCGGTCGAGCGGACGGTCGGGAACGGGAGCAGCGGTGCGGACAGGCCGACGGTCTCGCTCGGCGGACCCGCGGAGACGAGGTCGGCGAACCGGGCGGCCGTCGCGTCGTCGACCGCGGGCAGCGTGAGGCACACGGCGTCGACGACGTGCGCGTACGGGCTGCCCACGTGGTGCAGTGCCGAGCGCAGCAGCTCGATGCCGGCGCGGTGCGAACCCAGCAGCGCGTCGGCGACCGGTCCGGGGTCGCGCGCCGACAGCTCCAGGACGGTCGGCAGGTGGTCGGGCAGCTCGTCGTCGCGCGGCTCCCACCCGCACGCCCGGTAGGCCTCGACGAACGTCACGAGGGCCATGCCGCGCCGCCGGGTGTCGCCCGCCGCGTAGTACGTCAGGTACAGCGCGCAGCGACGGCGCTGGTCGAACGTCT
This sequence comes from Actinomycetes bacterium, assembly GCA_023390875.1. Taxonomy (GTDB): domain Bacteria; phylum Actinomycetota; class Actinomycetes; order Actinomycetales; family Cellulomonadaceae; genus Cellulomonas. The sequence continues at coordinate 7,481 of JAEWCA010000095.1, read as the reverse complement.
CGACGTAGTGCACCTGCTGGGCGTCGAGGTCGAGCGCGTCGGCGGCGTCGAGGAACTGGCCGAACGCGGCGGCGACCGGCGCGGACAGGATCGCCGTCGAGTCCCGCAGCAGGCCGTGCCGCGCGCGCAGCTCGGGCGTCGGGTAGTCGAGCAGCAGCGACGCGGCCATGTGCGCGACGACGCGCTCGCCCGGGTGGGTGTCGACCGGGTCGAGGAACGGCAGCGACGGCGGCTTGCCGGTGCCGGCGCGGCGGCTCACGGGTGCTGCTCCGGTCCGTCGCCGTACCCGGGTTCGCCCTTCTCCGGCGGGAACATGCCGGGCGGTGCGCCGTTGCCGTCCCAGTTGAGCAGGTTGACGCGCGTGGGCTTCGCCCCTGCCGGGGTGTCGGCGGTCTGCCGGTTGCGCAGCGCGTGGAACGTCTCGACGGCGGCCCGCATCGGACGACCGGACGACGAGCCGAACTTGCCGGGTCCGCCCATGCCGGGCCCGCCGTCGACGTCGAGGGAACACCCGGTCGCCGTCTCCTCCAGCGCGCGGGCGCTCTCGGCGTGCGCGGGCGGGATCACGTACCGGTCCTCGTACTTCGCGATGGCGAGCAGCCGGTACATGGCCTCGAGCTCGTCGGCCGTCATGCCCACGGCCTGCGCGATCCGGGGATCCTGCTCGGTGCCGAGGTTGACGTTGCGCATGTGCGCCCGCATCGCGGCGAGCCGCTGCAGCACCGCCGTGACGGGCGCGGTGTCGCCCGCGGTGAACAGCCCCGCGAGGTACTCGACGGGGATGCGCAGCCGGTCGATCGCCGCGAAGAGCGTCCGGGCGTCCTCGCCGTCGTTGCCCGACCCGGTGACCACGTCGACCACGGGGGACAGCGGCGGGATGTACCAGACCATCGGCATCGTGCGGTACTCGGGGTGCAGCGGGAGGGCCACCTGGTACGTCGAGATGAGCGCCCAGATCGGCGAGCGCTGCGCCGCGAGCACCCAGTCGTGCGGGATGCCCTCGGCCGCGGCGGCGGCCACGACGGCCGGGTCGTGCGGGTCGAGCAGCACGGACCGCTGCGCGTCGAGCAGCTCGGCCGGGTCCTCGACGGAGGCGGCCTCCAGCACGCGGTCGGCGTCGTACAGCACGAGCCCCAGGTACCGCAGCCGACCGACGCACGTCTCCGAGCACACCGTCGGCAGGCCGACCTCGAGGCGCGGGTAGCACATCGTGCACTTCTCGGCCTTGCCGGTCTTGTGGTTGAAGTAGACCTTCTTGTACGGGCAGCCGGACACGCACATGCGCCAGCCGCGGCACTGGTCCTGGTCGACGAGCACGATGCCGTCCTCGGCCCGCTTGTACATCGCGCCCGACGGGCACGACGCGACGCACGACGGGTTGAGGCAGTGCTCGCAGATGCGCGGCAGGTAGAACATGAACGCCTGCTCGAGCTCCGCGGTCACCTGCTCGCTCATCTGCTGCAGGACGGGGTCCTGCGCCATGGTCTCGGTCGAGCCGCCCAGGTTGTCGTCCCAGTTCGCCGACCAGTGGATCTGCATGGCCTTGCCGGTGAGCAGGGACATCGGCCGGGCGACCGGCGTGTGCTCGCCCTGCGGGGCGGACAGCAGGGTGTCGTACTCGTACGTCCAGGGCTCGTAGTAGTCCTGGATCTCGGGCAGCCTCGGGTTCGAGAAGATGTGCGACAGCTTGGTGAACCGGCCGCCCGAGCGGAGCTTGAGCCGTCCGCGCTTGTTGCGGACCCAGCCGCCGCCCCACTTCTCCTGGTCCTCGTACGTGCGCGGGTAGCCGACCCCGGGCCGCGTCTCGACGTTGTTGAACCACACGTACTCGACGCCCGTGCGGTTCGTCCACGCCTGCTTGCACGTGACCGAGCAGGTGTGGCAGCCGATGCACTTGTCGAGGTTCATCACCATCGCCATCTGCGCCATGACCTTCATCGCAGGCTCCTTCCAGTCGTGGGCATCAGTAGGTGACGTCCTGCGAGCGGCGCCGGATCGTCGTGACCTCGTCGCGCTGGTTGCCCGTGGGGCCGAGGTAGTTGAAGGCGAACGAGAGCTGCGCGTACCCGCCGACCAGGTGCGACGGCTTGAGCAGCACGCGCGTCAGCGAGTTGTGGATGCCGCCGCGCAGGCCCGACGTCTCCGAGCGGGGGACGTCCACCGTGCGGTCCTTGGCGTGGTACATGAAGACGGTGCCGGCGGGCATGCGGTGGCTGACGATCGCGCGGGCGACGACGACGCCGTTGCGGTTGTACGCCTCGATCCACTCGTTGTCGCGGACGCCGATGGTGTCCGCGTCCTGCGGGGACATCCAGATCGTCGGGCCGCCGCGCGAGAGCGACAGCATGAACAGGTTGTCCTGGTACTCGGAGTGGATCGACCACTTGGAGTGCGGTGTCAGGTAGCGGACGGTGACCTCCGCGTGGCCCTCGGACCCGGGCGCGCCGGACGGCGTGGTCGTGCCGGGACGGCGGTCGCCGAACAGGCGGCCCAGGTCGAGCGGCGGCCGGTAGACCGGCAGGTTCTCGCCGAGCTCGCTCATCCAGTCGTGGTCGAGGAAGAAGTGCTGCCGGCCGGTGAGCGTGTGCCACGGCTTGAGCTGCTCGACGTTGATCGCGAACGCCGTGTACCGGCGCCCGCCGTGCTCGGAGCCCGACCACTCGGGCGACGTGACGACCGGGACGGGCCGCGCCTGCACGTCGGGGAACGTGATGCGCTTGCCCTCGTGCTCGCGCGCCAACCACGCGAGCTCGGTGCCGGTCTGGGCCTCGACGTTCTCGAAGCCCTGCACCGCGAGCCGCCCGTTCGTGGTGCCGGACAGGGCGAGGATCGTCTCGCACACGTGCTGCGCGGTCGTGAGCCTCGGCCGTCCGGCCGCAGGGCCGTCGGAAGCCACCCCGTTGAGGCGGCCGAGCTCGGCGACCTCCTGGTCGGGCATGAAGCGGACGCCCTTGGTCACCATCCCGGCGGAGGCGGTGAGCGGGCCGAGCGACGTGAACCGGTCGGCCAGCGCGGTGTAGTCGCGCTCGACGACGACGAGCTTCGGCATCGTCACGCCCGGGACCAGGTCGTCGACCTCCGTCACCGTGCCGTGCGGCGTGGCGAGCTCGTCGGGGGTGTCGTGCAGCAGCGGGACGGCGACGAGGTCCTCGCGCTTGCCCAGGTGGCCTTCCGACAGCCGTGAGACCGCGGAAGCGAGCGTGACGAAGATGTCGAAGTCCGTGCGGGTCTGCCACGGCGGCGCGATGGCCGGGTTGAACGAGTGCACGAACGGGTGCATGTCCGTGGTCGACAGGTCGTGCTTCTCGTACCAGGTGGCCGCGGGGAGCACGACGTCGGAGAACAGCGTGGTCGACGTCATCCGGAAGTCGCTCGTGACGAGCAGGTCGAGCTTGCCGCGCGGCGCCTCGTCGTGCCACGTCATCGTGGCCGGGCGGCGCTCGGGGCCGGACTCCTCGGCCATGACGGCCGCGTCGGTGCCGAGCAGGTGGCGCAGGAAGTACTCGTTGCCCTTGCCCGACGAGCCCAGCAGGTTGGCCCGCCACACGGTGAGCACGCGCGGGAAGTTCGCCGGGTCGTCGGGGTCCTCGCACGCGAAGCCGAGCCGGCCCGCCCTCAGCTCGTCCACCACGTAGTCGGCCGGTTCGACACCGGCCGCGCGCGCCTCGTCGACCAGGTCGAGCGGGTTCCGGTCGAACGTCGGGTACGACGGCATCCACCCGCGCTTCGCCGACTCGACCAGGCAGTCGGCCGTCGTCCGTCCCGAGAAGCGGCCCTCGGCCAGCGGGGACGCGAGCGCGTCGGCGGGCAGCCCGTCGTACCGCCACTGGTCGGTGGCGAGGTACCAGAACGCGGTGCCGATCATCTGCCGCGGCGGCCGCACCCAGTCGAGGCCGAACGCGTACTGCGCCCAGCCGGTCACGGGCCGGCACTTCTCCTGGCCGACGTAGTGCGCCCAGCCGCCCCCGTTGACGCCCTGGCAGCCGGTCATCGTGACGAGCGCGAGGAACGTGCGGTAGATCGTGTCGGAGTGGAACCAGTGGTTGGTCCCGGCGCCCATGAGGATCATCGAGCGGCCGCCCGAGTCCTCGGCGTTCTGCGCGAACTCCCGTCCGATCCGCTCCGCTGCGGCGGCGGGGACGCCCGTGATCTCCTCCTGCCAGGCCGGCGTGCCCGGGGTCGTCGGGTCGTCGTAGCCCGTCGGCCACGTGCCGGGCAGGCCGTCGCGGCCGACGCCGTACTGGGCGAGCAGCAGGTCGAAGACGGTCGTGACGACGGCGTCGCCGATCCTCGTCACCGGGACGCCCCGCCGGACGACGCCCGCACCGCCGGTGTGCTCGCTGCCCGCGTCGGTGACGTCGAACCGCGGCAGGTCGACGGCGACCGCGTCGCCGTCGTGCGACGCGAGGTCCGCGACCGACATGACCGGCTCGATCGTCCCGAGGTCGAGGTTCCACGAGCCCGCCTGCGCCGGGTCGAACCGGTGCCCGAGCGTCCCGTTCGGCACGCGCGGCGCGCCTGACGCGTCGAGCACCACCGTCATGAACGCCGCGTCGCGCCCGTGCGCCTGGCGCGGCGTGCCGTCGGGTCCCGCGACCGGCGAGGCGAGCTGATCGGCCGTGAGGAACTTGTCGGGCACCCACGCGTCGCCGCGCCGCTTGAGCGTGATGAGGTGCGGCGCGTCGGTGTACGTCGTCAGGTAGTCGACGAATCGCCCGGTGCGCCGCTCGACGAGGAACTCGCGCAGCACCACGTGGCCCATCGCCGTCGCGAGCGCGCCGTCCGTGCCGGGGTGCGGCGCGAGCCACTCGTCCGCGAACTTCGTGTTGTCCGCGTAGTCGGGGGAGACCGTGACGACCTTCTGGCCGCGGTACCGGGCCTCGGTCATGAAGTGCGCGTCGGGCGTGCGGGTGACCGGCACGTTCGAGCCCCACATCATGAGGTAGCTCGCGTTCCACCAGTCCGCCGACTCCGGCACGTCCGTCTGGTCGCCGAACACCTGCGGGGAGGCGACCGGCAGGTCGGCGTACCAGTCGTAGAACGACAGCATCGTGCCGCCGAGCATCGTCACGAAGCGCGCGCCCGACCCGTGCGACACCATCGACATCGCCGGGATCGGCGAGAAGCCCGCGACCCGGTCCGGGCCGTACGTCTTGATCGTGTGCACGTGCGCGGCCGCGACGATCTCGGCCGCCTCGTCCCACGACGCCCGGACCAGCCCGCCCTTGCCGCGCGCCGACTTGTACGAGCGAGCCGTCTCCGGGTCGCCGGTCACCTCGGCCCACGCGAGCACCGGGTCGCCCGTGCGCTCCTTGGCCGCCCGGTATGCCCGCAGCAGCACACCGCGCACGTACGGGTAGCGCACGCGCGTCGGCGAGTACGTGTACCAGGAGAACGCCGCACCACGCGGGCAGCCGCGGGGCTCGTACTCGGGGGAGTCCGGGCCGACCGACGGGTAGTCGGTCTGCTGCGTCTCCCACGTGATGATGCCGTCCTTGACGTACACCTTCCACGAGCACGAGCCCGTGCAGTTCACGCCGTGCGTCGAGCGGACCACCTTGTCGTGCGACCACCGGTCCCGGTAGAACGCGTCGCCCTGCCGGCCGCCGTCGAGGAACAGCGCCCTCTTGTCGGCCGACATCGTGCCCGGTCGCAGGTGCGAGCCGAGACTCAGGAGCGCGTCGATCGCGGCGTTGTCGGTGCCGGTGGGGGACGGGTTCACAGCGGTCTCCTGCGGTCGTCGGGCGTGGTCCGTGCGCGTCGGGGCTCAGCTCGGGCGCGGTGCGCCCGGGCGGGCGTACTGGCGCCAGACGAGCGCCGTGCAGAACGCGAAGTACACGGCCGCGCCGACGAAGAACGCCTGCGGGGCGACGAGCGACAGGCCGATGCCCACGAGGAATGGCCCGAACGCCGCGATGGCCGACGTGAACCCGATGACGCCCCCGGCCCGGCGGCGGTCGAAGATCATCGGCATCTGCTTGAACGTGCCCGCGTTGCCGATGCCGGCGAACGTGAAGATCGCGAGCATGCCGCCCAGGAACAGGGCGAACGTGCTGGTGTCCGTGGGGTCGAGGAAGAACACCGTGAACACCGTCGCGGCCGTCATGCCGATGCCGGAGACGAGGGTCCAGACGGCGCCACCGAACTTGTCGCACAGCGGGCCCCAGGCGGCACGGGTGATCGAGCCGAGGAGCGGGCCCAGGAAGATGTACTTCAGCGGGTCGGGCGCGCCCTCCATGCCGGCGTACATGTTCTTGATGAGCAAACCGAACTGGGCGGCGAAGCCGGAGAACGCGCCGAACGTCATGACGTAGACCGCCGTCATGTACCAGGTGTGCTTCTCGCCGAAGATGTCGAGCTGCTCGCGGAAGTTCGCCTTGAGCGGGATCCGCCGCAGGCCGACCGCCGCGAGGATCGCGCCGAGCACCACCCACGGGACGAGCACGAGACCCGCGTTGTGCAGGTAGATCTCCGACCCGTCCGTCTTGACCTGCGGCGACAGCGCCGCCGTCCCGAGCAGTCCGAACCCGACGACCCACGGCACGAGGAACTGGATGAGGCTGACGCCGAAGTTGCCGAGGCCGGCCTGCAGGCCCAGGGCGGTGCCGGCCATGCGCTTGGGGAAGAAGTAGCTGGTCGACGGCATGAAGCCGGCGAACGCGCCGCCGCCGATGCCACCGGCCGCGGCGAGCAGCAGCAGCATCGTGTACGGCGTCGACGGGTCGCGGACGGCGAGCACCCATCCGGCCATCGGCAGGATCATCAGGGTCGCGGTGCCACCGACGAGCGTGCGGGTGCCGACGATCGGCGGCAGGAACATGTAGATCAGCCGGCCGATGCCGCCTGCGAGGCCCGGGATGGCGGCGAGCCAGTACAGCTGGCCCTTCGACAGGTCGTACCCGATGTCGTTGAGGCGGGGCGCGATCGCGCTCACGAGGTACCAGACGCAGAACGCGAGCGTCAGGTTGTACGTGGTGATCGCGAGCGTCCGCCACGCCAGGCGCTTGTCCCAGGTGGCGTCGTTCTCCGGGTCCCAGCCCGTCAGGGGCGGCTTGCGCAGCAGGGTGAGCGTCGACATCGGGACCTCCCGCGGTCCTGCAGTTCCGTGAGCCCGTCTTCGGGCTCAGGGCGAGGATGTCCGCGGCGTCAGGGACGGTGCGCGCGAAAGTGCCGTGGAAAACCCGGACGGGTCACAACGGGTCGGCGGCGGGGCCCTGACCAGCGCTGACGAGCTGCAGCACGCAGTGGTCGGGCCCGACGAACGGCAGCAGCTTGTGTGCCGCGACGGGTCCCGGGACGGCGTCGAGCACGCCCTGCGCGAGGCCCAGGTGCACGTTGCACACGACCTCCGGGCGGGCCTGCGCGAGGTCCTTGAACGGGCAGCGGTACAGGTGGAACGCCATCTCGTCGCGGTCGAGCTCCGGGTCGAAGCCCAGCCGCTCCAGGTGCCCCTCGAGCGCATCGAGCTGCCGGCCCACGAC
>JAEWCA010000478.1 GCA_023390875.1 Actinomycetes bacterium | reverse complement strand
GCTGACGGCCTGCGCCGGGCCGGTGCCGTGCTGGCGGCGGTGCCGACGGACGCGCACGAGCGGCTCGACGACGGCCGGCTGCTGGCGCACCCGCAGGTGGCCGAGTGGGAGACGACGAACGTGCACGCGGTCGCGACCGTGCTCGCGACGACGGCGCTCGAGCGCGAGGAGAGCCGCGGCGGGCACGCCCGGTCCGACTTCCCGGCGACCGACCCGGCCTGGCAGGTGCGGATCGAGGTCGAGCTCGACCCCGACGGGACCGTGACGACCCGCCGGTCGGAGTCGACGCTCCGGTAGGAGCAGCCGGCCCGCGCGGCCGAGCACCCGGTGGTCGAGGTCACGACGCCGGGCGCCTCGTCGTGTGCGCGCTCACATCCAGGCGCCCGATACTTGAAAGAGGCGTTCTGCAAGTTTCGAACGAAACGTGCATTGCGGGTGATCCACCACGATGCGTACCTTGGTCACGCCTCAGCATGGATCTGCGCAAAGGAGCGTCGGATGAAGCGACCTCGGGTCGTCGAAAGTATCGGAGTCGGCATCTCAGCGGCAGCGCTGGCCATCGCTCCCATCGCCGGTGTCGCGCTCGCGGCCCCTGCCTCGGCAGCGGACACCGTCGTCCTCAGCAACGACTTCGAGGACGGCAGCTACACCCCGTGGGGCCCGCGCGGCCCGGTGACCCTCGCGGTCACGGACACCGACGCGCACGCGGGCACGCACAGCCTCTCGGTCACCGGCCGCACCGGTGACTGGAACGGCGCCGCGACGAGCGTCGCCACCCTGTTCCAGGCCGGCACCCCCTACACCGTCGAGGCGTGGGTCAAGCTCGCGCCGGGCACCACGGGCTCGTCGGGCATGCACTTCACGGTGCAGGAGACGTCGGCCGCGGGCGACGCGTACACGTGGGTCGGCGGCGCCGTCACCACGACCGCGGACGGCTGGGTCAAGATCGGCGGCACGTACACGAAGCCGGCGGCCGCCACGGCCGCGACGCTCTACATCGAGGCGGCGAACATCGGCACCGCGTCGCCGAGCTACCTCGTGGACGACATCACGATCACGGGCGCGGAGGTCCCGCCGCCGGACACGTCGGTGGTCCCGGGCGGTGCCGTCGACCCGGTGCTGACCCCGTCGGTCGCCGCGCGCGGCACGGGCAACGTCGCGGCGCTCACGTTCGACGACGGCCCCAACGGCGAGACGACGACGCAGCTGCTCGACTACCTGCAGGCCAACGGGCTGCACGCGACGTTCTGCGTGATCGGCCAGAACATCCAGGCCAGCGGCGGCGCGGACATCCTCAAGCGGATCGTCAGCGACGGGCACACCCTGTGCAACCACTCGACGGACTACGCCGACATGGGCTCGCTCACGCTCGAGCAGGCGCAGGACAAGATGAAGCAGAACCTCGCGATCATCCGGGACGCGCTGGGCGACCCGAACGCGCAGGTGCCGTTCTTCCGGGCCCCGAACGGGAGCTGGGGCTCGAACGTCGCGGCGGCCGCCGTGTCGCTCGGCATGCAGCCCCTCGGCGTGACGAACACGATCTCCGACTGGGAGACGCAGGACGTCGACACCCTGACGGCCAACCTGCGCACCGCGATGAAGCCCGGCCAGATCGTGCTGACGCACGACGGCGGCGGTGACCGCTCGGGCACGCTCGCGGCGGTCAAGACGGTCGTGAGCGAGCGGCTCGCGCTCGGCTGGCAGTTCAGCCTCCCGGTCGGCGGGCCCGCGGACGACGGCGGCTCGTCGGGCGTCTCGGCGCTGTCGAACGACTTCGAGACCGACCTCGGCGCGTGGGGCGCGCGCGGCGACGGGACCAACCCGGTCGTCGGCCTCAGCACGGAGGCGCACGGCGGCGCGCAGTCCGCGAGCGTCGCGGACCGCACGCAGGGCTGGCACGGCCTCGGCGCGTCGGTGACCGGCCTGTTCACGTCGGGCCGCACGTACAACATCTCGGCCTGGGTCAAGCTCCCGGACGGCACCGCCGACCCGGCGGACGTGCGCCTGAGCATCCAGCGCGACAACGCGGGCACGTCGTCGTACGACACGATCGCGACGGCCACGGGCGTCACCGCCGGCGCGTGGGTGCAGATCAGCGCCCAGTACACGATGGCGGCGGCCGAGACGGCGCTGCTGTACTTCGAGACGGCGTCCGGCACGTCGTCGTTCCTCGTCGACGACGTGGTCGTCACGGGCAACACCGCCCCGCCGGTGCAGACGGGCATCCCGTCCCTCAAGGACGTCGTCCCGTGGCCGCTCGGCGTCGCGATCGACAGCCGCGAGACGTCGGGCACGGGCGAGCAGCTGGTGAGCAAGCACTACAACCAGATCACGCCCGAGAACGACATGAAGCCGGAGGAGATCCAGCCGACCGAGGGCACGTTCACGTTCGGTGACGCCGACGCGCTCGTCGACTACGCGATCGCGCACGGCGACCGCGTGCACGGGCACACGCTCGTGTGGCACAGCCAGACGCCGGCGTGGTTCTTCGAGCACACCGACGGCACGCCGCTCACGGACAGCGCCGACGACCAGGCGCTGCTGCTGCAGCGCATGAAGACGCACATCGACACGGTCGCCGAGCACTTCCGCGAGAAGTACGGCGAGTACGGCACGGCCGGCAACCCGATCGTGTCGTTCGACGTCGTCAACGAGGTCATCGACGAGAGCCAGGCCGACGGCATGCGCCGCAGCCCGTGGTTCACCATCCTCGGCAAGGACTTCGTCGCGAAGGCGTTCGAGTACGCGAGCGAGGCCTTCAACGGCGGCGACACCACCGACCCGGCGGTGAAGCTGTTCATCAACGACTACAACACCGAGCAGCCCGCCAAGCGGCAGGCGATGTTCACGCTCCTGCAGGACCTGATCGCCCAGGGCGTCCCCGTGGACGGCGTCGGCAACCAGTTCCACCTGAGCCTGTCGACGCCGATCGCGAGCCTCAAGGAGACGCTCGACCTGTTCGGCGCGCTGCCGCTCCTGCAGAACGTCAGCGAGCTCGACGTCGTCGTCGACGGCACGGTCACGCAGAACAAGCTCGTCCAGCAGGGGTACTACTACAAGGACCTGTTCGACCTGCTGCGGAACTACCCCGACCTGTTCGCGGTGACGATCTGGGGTCCGTACGACTCCCGGTCGTGGCGCAGCGAGGGCCGTCCGCTGCCGTTCGACGGCGACCTGCAGGCGAAGCCGGCCTACTGGGGCGTCGCCGACCCGTCGCAGCTGCCCACGCTCACGCTGTCGGCGCTCGCGCACGCCGGTGACCCGGCGGGCCCGGACGCGCACGACTGGACGCTGCTGCCGGACACGCAGATCGGCACCGGCGGCTCGGGCTTCCAGGTCCGCTGGTCGGCCGACCACCTCACGGCCTACGTGCACGTCGCGGACGCCACGAACGACGGTGCGGCCGACAAGGTCGACCTGTTCACGGGTGGCGGCACGACGGTCACGGTCGACCGGACCGGGGCCGGCGGCACGGTCGCGGAGGTCGAGGGCGGCTACGACGTCGTCGCGACCCTCCCCGCGACGGGTCTGACGCAGGGCGGCACCGCGCCGTTCGACGTCCGGACCACCGACGGTGCCACGGGCGCCCTCGCGTCGTGGAACGACCTCACGCACCACCAGGAGGACGGTGCGCGCCTCGGCTCGCTCGACCTCGTCGAGGCCGTCGGGTACGTGGCGGTCCCGAAGGTCGACTCCGCGCCGACGATCGACGGCGACGTCGACGCGGCGTGGGCGGACGCCCCGGTCGTCGAGACGAAGACCCTCGTCGAGGGGGCCGCCGACGGCGCCACGGCGCAGGTCAAGGCGCTGTGGACGGACGACGCGCTGCACCTGCTGTTCGAGGTGACGGACCCGTCGCTCGACGCGGGCTCGTCCAACGCCTGGGAGCAGGACTCGGTCGAGACGTTCCTCGACCCGGTCAACGCGAAGAACGGCTCGTACCTGCCGGACGACGGCCAGTACCGGGTCAACTTCGAGAACTTCCAGTCCGTGAGCGGGGACCTGAACGTCATCGGGGACCGGCTGACGAGCGCGACGAAGGTCGTCGACGGCGGCTACGTCGTCGAGGAGTCGATCACGTTCGGCCGGACCGCGGCGGTCGGCGACCTGGCGGGCGTCGACTTCCAGGTCAACGACGGCACGGCAGGGGTCCGCACGTCGGTCCACTCGTGGACCGACCCCACGGGCCGCTCGTACCAGAACACGTCCCGCTGGGGTGTCGCCGAGCTCGTCGGGCCGGTGGCCCCGCCGCTCGCGGCGCCGCAGGTCACGCAGCAGCCGCAGTCGGTCAGCGGCGCGCTGGGTGCGCAGGTCACGCTCACGGCCGCCGCGTCGGGTGAGCCGGCGCCGACCGTGCAGTGGCAGGTCCGCACGGACGGCTGGCTGTGGACGCACAAGTGGAAGGACGTGCCGGGGGCCACGAGCCCGAGCCTGACGGTCACGCTCGACCCGAAGAAGGACGGTGCGAGGTACCGCGCGGTCTTCACCAACTCGGAGGGGTCGGCGACGACGGACGCGGCCACGGTGACCATCACCAAGGCCAAGCCGGTCGTCACGACGCAGCCGCAGTCCGTGAGCGGGTCGCTCGGTTCGACCGTCACGCTCACCGCGGCGGCCTCCGGGTACCCCGTGCCGACCGTCCGGTGGGAGCGGCAGGCGCCCGGTTCGACCCGCTGGACGTCGGCCGGCTGCACGGGCACGACGCTCTCGGTCAAGCTCACGGAGAAGACCGACGGCACCAGGTACCGCGCGGTGTTCACCAACCGGCTCGGCTCGGCCACGACCCAGGTGGCGACCGTGACGGTGACGACCGCGCCGCCGGCGATCACGTCGCAGCCCAAGGACGTGACCGCGAAGGCGGGGTCGACGGCGAAGTTCACGGTCGGCGTGAGCGGGTACCCGGCGCCGAAGGTGCAGTGGTACCAGCAGAAGGGCTCGTCGTCGCAGTGGACCAAGGTCCCGGGCGGCACGAGCGCCACGCTGACCGTCACGGCCCAGCAGGGCTTCGACGGGACGCGCTACCGCGCCGAGGCGACCAGCTCGGCCGGCACGGCGACGTCGGCGACGGCGAAGCTCACGGTCACGCGCCGCTGAGGACGCCCCACCTGCGCCCCCGGGACCTGCTCCGTCCCGGGGGCGCAGCCGTGCCCGGGCGGGTCGTCACCCGGTGGGGGGACGAGCGGCACGGGCCGGCCGTGCGGCGAACGGGTGAATCGCCTGCCGGGTTTCGCCCGAATCTCGAAAGTGTCGGACGGGAGACCGATCAAACGCGCTGCCGTCACCCGATACGTGCATTGTCTTCGCTGGTAGCCGCCCCTACCTTGGCCCGGATACCTGTCGGAGTGCGCAAGGGAGCGTCCATGAGACGGCCAGGGTTGTTCGAAACTATCGGAGCGGGAGCCGCCGCGCTCGCTGTGGTGGCGGTGCCGATGGTGGCCCTGCTGCCGTCGGCGTCCGCCGGCGCCCCGACGACCGTCCTGTCGGTGAGCTTCGACGACAGCACGATGGGTGCGCTCGTGCCGTACGGCACGGCGAGCTACGGCTACGTCGACGACGGCCACGGCGGCAAGGCGCTGAGCGTCACCGCCCGCAGTGCCACCGACGGCACGGTGTCCGTGCCCGGAAGCGCGCTGAGCGCTGGAGTGACCTACACGTTCTCCGCCAAGGTCAAGCTGTCCGGCGGCACCGGCTACCCCGCACGCTTCACGCCGTTCGAGGGCACCTACACGCCCGTGGGCACGACCAACGTCACGGCCGGCGCGAGCGACTGGACCACGGTGTCAGGTGAGTACAGGATGGTCGCCGGTGTCCAGGTCGCGTTCCAGATCGGGGACTGGGGCGGCGCCGCGCACCCCGACTTCCTGCTGGACGACGTCGTCGTGACCGGCCCACCGCCCGCGTCGGCGTGCGTCGCCACGCCCGAGGCGACCGCCGTGGACGTCACCTTCGACGACGGCACGCTCGGCGGTCTGTGGCCCGACGGCTGGTCGGACGAGAGCGCCTTCACGTACGAGCAGGTCGACGGCAGCAAGGCCCTGCGGGTGAACGGCCGCGCGGGCGACTACTGGGGCGTGCAGACCGCCACCGGCGCGCTGTCCAGCCTCACGGCCGGCCAGAAGGTCTCCGTGTCGGTGAAGGTCCGGCTCGCCGGCGCGACCGCCGCGACCGCCGCGATGCGCGTCGTGTCCATGCCGGGCTTCGGCTGGGTCCCGAACACCAACAGCACGGTGAAGTCGGGCCAGTGGACCACCCTCACCGGTGAGTACACGGCCCCCGCAACGCCGTCCTCCGCCCAGCTGTACATCGGCTCGGACAACCTGTCCGACGGCACCTCGACGTACGACTACTACGTCGACGACTTCAAGGTCGTCACCGCCCCTGCCGTCACCTGTCCCGACGAGGGCGCCGGCCCGACCGTGCTCCTGTCGAACGACTTCGAGTCGACAGCGGCGCCTTGGGTCGGACGCGGCACGGCGAGCGTCGCCCTCACCGGCGACGGTCACGGCGGATCGAGCAGCATGCTCGTGACGGGCCGGACGTCCGGCTGGCACGGGGCGCAGACGAACATCGCCGGGCTCGTGACGGCCGAAGCCGTGAACACGGTCGACGCCTGGGTCAAGCTCGCCCCCGGCGAGGCCGCCACGACGATCAAGATCACGGTCAACGAGAAGCCTGCCGACGCCTACACCGAGGTCGTCGCCAGCACCGCCGTCACGTCGGCCGGGTGGGTGCACCTCACGGGCACCTACACCCTGCACGGCGGCACGTCGGGCGCGGACCTCTACTTCGAGGCGGCCGGCGCCACCACGAAGTTCCTCGTGGACGACTTCTCGCTCGTCGGCGCAGCCCCCGCTCCCGCGGCGAGCATCACGATCCCCGCCGGTTTCGTGCCCGGCGGTGCCGTCAACCCCGTGCCGACGCCGGTGACAGCGGCGCAGGGGAGCGGGAACGTCGCCGCCTTGACGTTCGACGACGGTCCCAACACCGTCGACACGCCCGTGCTCCTCGACTACCTCAGGTCGAAGGGGCTGCACGCGACGTTCTGCGTCATCGGCCAGAACATCACGTCGAGCACCAAGCCCGTGCTCAAGCGGATCGTCGCGGAGGGGCACACGCTGTGCAACCACTCCACGGACTACGACGGCATGGACGCGCTCACGGCTCAGCAGGCCGCCGACAAGATGATGGCGAACCTGGCCGCCATCCGTGACGCGCTGGGCGACCCGAACGCTCAGGTGCCGTTCTTCCGTGCGCCCAACGGGGAGTGGGGGAACACGAACGCTGCGGCCGTGGCTCTCGGCATGCAGCCGCTCGCAGTCACCAACCTCATCGACGACTGGACCACGCAGGACGTCCCGACGCTCACCGACAACCTCCGGACGTCGATGAAAGCCGGTCAGGTCGTGCTCGTGCACGACGGCGGGGGCGGGGCGCCGGACTTCCGCCACGGGTCGGTCGCCGCCGTCCAGACGGTCGTCGGCGAGCGGCTGGCCGCGGGCTGGACCTTCACCGTCCCGGTGGGGGCCGGCGCCGCTCAGACCCCCATCGAGCCGCAGGAGGTCGGCGACACCGTCCTCAGCACCGGTTTCGAGACCGGCCTGGAGGGCTGGTACGGCCGGGACAACGGGTCCGGCGCCCCGACCACGGCGGCAACGACGACCGACAAGCACGGCGGCGCGCAGTCGGCGCTCGTCAGCAACCGGTCCTCGCAGGGTCAGGGCCTCGCGCACGACACCGCGGGCGTGCTCGTCGCCGGCAACCGTTACGACCTGTCGGCGTGGATCAAGTTCGCGGCCGACCAGACGCCCGGCGAGGTCGTCTTCAGCGTCAAGGCGGGCAACCAGTACCTCAACCTGCTCGCGTTCGCCGACATGTCGAACTCGCAGTGGGTCCACGTCACGGGCAAGTTCGTCGCCCCGGCCGGTGCCGAGCAGCTCTACTTCGAGACGCGGTGGGCGAACGGCGCGGCGGGCAACATCTCGCCGTTCATGTTCGACGACATCACGCTCACGGTCGTGGCGCCGCTCGCGATCGAGTCGAGCCTCGTCCCGATCAAGAGCACCGCGGACTTCGCCGTGGGCGCGGCGGTGTCCAGCCCGGACAAGCCGTACTCCGACCTCGTGGTCAAGCACTTCGACCAGGTCACGCCGGAGAACACGATGAAGCCGGAGTCCTGGTACACCGGCGACGCGGCGCACACGTTCGTCACGACGAACGCCGGCGCGGACGCGCTCATGACGTTCGCCCGCGACAACGGCACGAAGGTCTACGGGCACGTCCTCGTGTGGCACGGCCAGACGCCGGACTGGTTCTTCCAGCACGCGGACGGCAGCTGGCTCACGAGCAGCCCGGCCGACCAGCAGGTCCTCAAGGACCGGATGCGCACGCACATCGACAACGTCGCGAAGTACCTGAGCGACAAGTTCGGCAAGTTCGGCAGCGCCACCAACCCGCTGTACGCGTTCGACGTGGTCAACGAGACCGTGTCCGACACGAGCGGTGGCACGCCCGACGGCCTGCGCAACAGCCACTGGCACGACGTGCTCGGTGAGCAGTTCATCGACCTGGCGTTCCAGTACGCGAACGAGTCGTTCAACGGCACGTACGCCGCGGCGGGCCAGGCCCACCCGGTGACGCTGTTCATCAACGACTACAACTCGGAGCTGCCTGGCAAGCAGAAGCGGTACCACGACCTCGTCGAGCGGCTGCTCGCTCGGGACGTGCCGCTCGACGGCGTGGGCCACCAGCTCCACGTCAGCATGTCGCTCCCGGTCGCGACGCTCGGCGACACGCTCGACGCGTTCGCCGACCTGCCCCTCAAGCAGGCCGTCACGGAGCTCGACGTCACCACCGGCACGCCGGTGACCGAGGCCAAGCTCGTCGACCAGGGCTACTACTACAAGGCGGCGTTCGACGCGTTCCGCTCGTTCCACGCGGCGACCGGGAAGCTGTTCTCGGCCACGGTGTGGGGCCTCACGGACAACCTGAGCTGGCGCAACACCTCGGGGGCGCCGCTCCTGTTCGACGCCGAGCTCAAGGCGAAGCCGGCGTTCTACGGCGTCGTCGACGGCACGCTCGCCGCCCCGCTGCGGACGGCGAACGTGTTCCAGGGTGACGTCGCGGTGCAGGCCGGTGCGACGGACGCGCTCACGTGGAAGCAGCTCCCGCTGCACGTCATCGAGGGCGCAACGGCGTTCCAGCTGCGCTGGGCGGCCGACCACCTCACGGCGTACGTCACGGTCGACGACGGCACGCACAACGCGTCGGACGCCGTGAAGCTCACGCTCGACGGCACCGCGTACACCGTGAAGCGCGACGGCAGCGGGGACCTCCCGGCCGCCGTGTCGGACACGGGCACCGGGTACGCGCTCGTCGTGCACCTCCCGCTCGCCGGCGCGACCGAGGGCGACACGCCGTCGTTCGACGTGGCAGTCACGGACGGCTCCACGACGACGGGCTGGAACAAGCTCGGGGCGATGGGCACGCTGACGCTCGTCGAGCCGCTGTCCTACCTGGAGGCCGTCGAGGCCGCCTCGGCCCCGACGATCGACGGCGACGAGGACGCCGCGTGGGCGGCCGCCCGCTCGGTGAGCACGTCGAAGGTGAGCGCCGTGTCGCCGAACCCGACGGGTGCGACGGCCGACGTCCGGACGCTGTGGAAGGGCGACACGCTGTACGTCTACGCCACGGTCACCGACCCGCTGATCAACGTCCAGGCCGCCGACGGCTCGCCGTGGCTCGCGGACTCGCTGGAGATCTTCGTCGACCCGGGCAACGCGAAGAACGACTCGTACCGGTACGACGACACCCAGATCCGCATCACCGCGAACAACAAGGTGTCGGTCGGCACGGGTGACGAGGGCTACCAGAAGGCCAACGTCGTGTCGGCGACGCGCCTGACCTCGACGGGCTACGTCGTGGAGGCCGCGATCGGCCTGCACGACAACGGCGGTCTCGGGACGTTCCACGGCCTGGACTTCCAGGTCAACGACGCCACGGGCGACGGGGTCCGGTCGTCGGTCCGCGGCTGGGCGGAGCCCACGGGCTCCGGCTACCAGACGACGGAGCGCTGGGGTGTCGGCCGGCTCGTCGCCGCGGCCGGCACGGACCCGGGCACGGACCCGGGCACCGACCCCGGCACGGACCCGACGTCCGGCGCCACCCCGACGCCCACCCCGTCGCCGTCCGCGACGGGCACGAACGGCGTGACGCTGACCCTCAAGGGCGGCATCACGTCGGTCAGGGCCGGCGGCAAGGTGACGCTCACGGCGACCCACCTGCAGCCCAACGAGCCGGTCGAGGTCTGGATCCACTCGACGCCGGTCCTGCTGGCCCGGGGTGTCGCGTCCTCGACGGGCACGTACACCGTGACCGTGACGATCCCGAGGTCGATGCCCGCGGGTCAGCACACCCTCGAGGTGCGCGGCCTGTGGTCGGACAGCTCGGCGTCGGTGCCGCTCACGGTCACGGCGGCGAGCGGGGCGCTCGCGGCCACGGGCGCCCAGGTCGCGGGGATCGTCTCGCTGGCGATCGGGCTGCTCGGGTCGGGCACGGCGCTCCTGCTGTACCGCCGCCGCGGGATCGCGCGTCCGGAGGGGGAGCTGCAGGGCTGACGTGGTGACGACGGTGTGGGCCGTCGTCACCGGATGACCGGTACCCCGCCGGTCGGCCTGGTGGGCCACGAGGGGCTCGGGGAGCGGTGCACGCC
>JAEWCA010000474.1 GCA_023390875.1 Actinomycetes bacterium | reverse complement strand
TCGCCGCCGAGGGCGGTCCGTCGGGCGCCGCCGCGCTCGACCGCATCGCCCGGGTCGTCAAGGTGGTGGGGTTCGTGGCGAGCGACCCGGCGTTCACCGGGCAGCCCGCGGTGGTCAACGGCGCGAGCCTGCTGCTGCACGACGTGCTCGGCGAGGCCGGCGTGCACGCGCGGTCGGCCGTCGGCGTGGCGGTGCTGCCGCTCGACTCGCCGGTCGAGGTCGAGATCGTCGTCGAGCTGACGGCCTGACGGCCTGACGGCCCGACGGCCAGACGGCCCGACGGCCCGACGGCCGCCGACCCACCGCACGACCAGCACCGACGGCCCGGCGCGAGAGCCGGACCGTCACGTGACCGTGGTGCGTCAGCGCGCCCGGCGCTCCAGCCGGTCGACGTCCAGCAGCACGACGGCACGCCCCTCGCGCCGCACCCACCCGCGGGCGGCGAAGTCGGCGAGCGCCTTGTTGACGGTCTCGCGGGACGCGCCGACGAGCTGCGCGAGCTCCTCCTGCGTGAGGTCGTGCGCGACGCGGACGCCCTCGTCGACGGGCTCGCCGAACCGCGTCGACAGGTCGAGCAGCGCCTTGGCGACACGACCGGGCACGTCGGAGAACACGAGGTCGGCGAGCGCCTCGTTGGTGCGGCGCAGCCGGCGGGCGAGCGCCTGCAGGAGCTGCTGCGCGACCGACGGCTTGTCGTGCAGCCAGCGGACGAGCTCCGTGTGCCCGAGCTCGAGCACGACGGCGTCGGCGACGACGGTCGCCGTCGCGGTGCGCGGGCCTGGGTCGAACAGCGACAGCTCGCCGAACATCTCGCCGGGACCGAGCACGGCGAGCAGGTTCTCGCGCCCGTCGTTGGAGCGACGGCCGAGCTTGATCTTGCCCTCACGGACCACGTAGAGCCGGTCGCCGGGGTCGCCCTCGTGGAAGAGCGTGTCGCCGCGGACCGCCTCGATCGGCTTCATGCTGTCGACGAGCGCCGACGAGGCCTCCGGGTCGAGCCCTGCGAACAACGGGGCCGTCAGCACGATGTCGTCCTCCACCGCGGCACACACCTTCCCGGCCGCTGTGCGGCCAGCCGGCCGTCTCGCCCACGACGGGCGGTGACGGCATCGAGCACGGGCGGCCGCGAGCAGCGACCGGAGCCTCCACAAGTCTGCCCCATGCAGGGCAGGACCTGCGGCCTAGCCGCGCCCGAGGGGTCGGTGCAGCAGCTGCGAGGCGGTCGCGGGGTCGTCCGCGAGGTTCGCGATGAGCCGCTCGGTGGCGCGCTGGAGGGCCGCCTCGACGCCCGCCTGGTAGCTGGCGAGCTTGGCGTCGAGCGACCGGAGCTCGTCGAGCTGGGCGATGTCGCCGCCGGCCTGGTCGGCCCCGAGCACGGCCGCGAGCTCCGCCGGGCGGGGCACGGTGACGCCGACCTCGAGCGGGAGCTGGAACGCGACGCCCTCGCCGAGGACGTCGGGTCCGGCGGCGCGGGCGACGGCGAGGTCGAGCCGGGCGCGGACGATGCGGCGCCACCAGGAGACCCGGGCGTGCTCGACGCGCAGCGCACGGCGGTCGAGGCGCAGGTCACGAACCCGTTGTTCGACGGGTGGCGTCATGGGGTGGGTCCTCCTCGGGGAGCGTCCTCCACGTTCTCGGTGCGCGGGTGGCCCGACTTGAGCGTTCCGCGCGACACGTCCCCCGTCGGGAGCAACCGGGCACGTGTCACCGCACTCCGGTGTGAACGCGCATGTCAGGGGTCCGTCCTAGGCTCCCCGTGTGACGACGACCCCCGTGCAGGAGTCCGCCCTGGCCCGGACGCGTCGGGCGAGGCGCATCGACCGGGCGCTGACGGTCCGCTACCCGGACGCGCACTGCGAGCTCGACTTCACGTCGCCGTTCGAGCTGCTGGTCGCGACGGTGCTGTCGGCGCAGACCACGGACGTGCGCGTCAACCTGACCACGCCCACGTTGTTCGCCCGCTATCCCGACCCGCAGGCGCTCGCGGCGGCGAACCCGGACGAGCTCGAGGAGATCCTGCGGCCCACCGGGTTCTTCCGGGCGAAGGCCAAGGCGGTCACGGGGTTGTCGCAGGCGATCGTCGACCGGTTCGGCGGCGAGGTGCCGGGCCGCCTGAAGGACCTCGTCACGCTGCCAGGCGTCGGCCGCAAGACGGCGAACGTGGTGCTCGGCAACGCGTTCGGGATCCCGGGTATCACCACGGACACGCACGTGCTGCGCCTGTCCAAGCGGCTGGGGTACACGGAGAGCGACGACCCGCTGGTCGTGGAGCGCGAGCTCGGCGAGCTGCTGCCCAAGAAGGACTGGACGATGGCCTGCCACCGGCTGATCTTCCACGGGCGGCGCACGTGCTTCGCGCGCAAGCCGGCGTGCGGCGCGTGCCCGGTGGCGGCGATGTGCCCGTCGTACGGGATCGGCGAGGTGGACCCGGTGAAGGCCGCGGCGATGGTGAAGGACTAGGCGCTCGAGCTAGGCGGGGACGGTCTCGCCGAGCCAGTCGAGGAGCAGGTCGGTGACCTGCTCGGGCACCTCGTCGGGCAGGTAGTGCCCGGCCGACGCGACGAGCTCGTACCGGTAGTCCGGTCCGAGCAGCGCGGCCGTGCCGGACGACAGCGCGGCGTACGGGGCCGGGCGCAGGCCGTCCTTCGCACCGTGCACCTGCAGCACGGGCAGCGGCCGGGTGGACTCGAGCGCCGAGCGGTACCGGCGGCCGTCGAGCCGGGGCATCGACCGGACGAGCCAGCGCAGCTGCTCCATCTGGCTGTGCGCCGCGAACGGCACCCGGATCGCGTCGCGGTACGTCCGCTCGGCCTCCGCGTCGAGCCAGCCGGGCGTGCCGCCCCACTCGGTGAGGAGCTGGACGACCAGGTCGCCGCGCGTGAGGGCCCGCTCGGGGAACGAGGGGAGCTGCACGAACGCGAGCCGGCGCATCGCACCGGGCCGGATCGCGGCCCGCGGGCGCCACTGCGTGTCGAGAGGGTGGGGCGCACCGAGCGCGGCGACGGCCCGCGTGACCTCGGGGTGCAGCGCGGCGAGCGCCCAGGCGACCTCGCCGCCCGTGCCGTTGCCGACGACGACGGCCTCGGACGCGCCGAGCGACCGCACGACACCCGCGACGTCCGTCGCGAGCGTCGGCACGTCGTACCCCTGCGGCGGCTTGTCGGAGCCTCCGGTGCCGCGCACGTCCATCGCGGCGACCCGGTACCCGGCCTCGGCGAGCGCGGGGAGCTGGTGGCGCCACGCCCACCAGAACTGCGGGACGCCGTGCAGCAGGACGACGAGGGGCGCGTCGCGGTCGTCGGGTCCGCACACGGCGACGTGGAAGCGCGCGCCGTTCGCGGCCACGAACCGGTGCTGCCACGGGCCGTCGATCAGGAGCGTGGCGGAGTCGACGGTCGTCATCGAGGCGAACTTACCGGACCGGTCCGGCTCCCAGCCCGACGTCACGCGCATGGTGCCGGTCGCGTCGCCACAGGGCCGCACCGCCCAGGAGCGCGGCGACGAGCGACGCCGCGAGGACGGCGACGACGACGTGCTCGTCGTGCGCGCTGCCCTCGCCGAACGCGAGCTCGCCGACCAGCAACGACACCGTGAACCCGATGCCCGCGACGAGCCCGACGGCCAGCACGTCGCCCCAGCCGAGCCCGGGGGCGAGCGCGGCACGCGTGAACCGGGCGACGAGCCACGTGGTGGCGAGGATGCCGAGCGGCTTGCCGACCAGGAGGCCGAGCGCGACACCCTGGGCGACCGGGTCCGCGACGGTGTCGGCGAGCACGCCCGAGTCGAACGTGACGCCCGCGGCGAACACCGCGAACACGGGGACCGCGAACCCCGCGGACCAGGGGCGCCACCGGTGCTCCCACCGCTCCGCGAGCGACTCCTCGGGCGGGTCCGGCAGGCGCTGCGCCCGCTGGGTCGCCGCGACGGTCGCGGGTGCGGTGAGGCCGAGCAGCACGCCCGCGATCGTCGCGTGCACGCCGGACGCGTGCAGCAGCCCCCACGCGAGCAGACCGAGGGGGAGCAGCAGCCAGCCGGACGTCCAGCCGCGGCGCACGACGAGCGCGAACACGGCCACCGTCCCGAGCGACGCGACGAGCGGCCCGAACGCGACGTGCTCGGTGTAGAACACGCCGATCACGATGATCGCGAGCAGGTCGTCGACCACCGCGAGCGTGAGCAGGAACGCGCGCAACGCGTTGGGCAGGCTCCGCCCGACGATCGCGAGCACCGACACGGCGAACGCGATGTCCGTCGCGGTCGGCACCGCCCAGCCCGCCAGGTCGCCGCCCTCGGCCCGCACGTTGACCGCGACGTACAGCGCCGCCGGCACGAGCATGCCGCCGACCGCCGCGACGATCGGCACGACGGCCCGGCGCGGGTCGCGCAGCTCGCCGGCGACGATCTCGCGCTTGAGCTCGAGCCCGACGACGAAGAAGAACACGGCGAGCAGGCCGTCCGTCGCCCACGAGGCGATCGAGAGGTCGAGGTGCAGCGCGACCGGTCCCACGACCGTCTGGGAGACGCTCTCGTAGGACGCCGGCCACGCGTTCGCCCACACGAGCGCGACGACCGTGCCGACCAGCAGCAGCACGCCCCCGGTCCGCTCCTCGCGGAGCGTGTCGGCGAGGTTGCGCTCGCCCCCGGGCGTGAGCGCGCCGAAGAGGCGTTCCGCGGGACGGCGCACGGTCAGGCGTCGAGCGACTCGGCGAGACCCGGCCGGTCGTCGACCGCGCCGCGGCGGTCCTTCGGGGGGTCGAAGCGGTAGCCGACGTTGCGGACCGTGCCGATGAGCTGCTCGTGCTCGGGGCCGAGCTTGGCCCGCAGCCGTCGCACGTGGACGTCGACCGTGCGGGTGCCCCCGTAGTAGTCGTAGCCCCACACCTCCTGCAGCAGCTGGGCGCGCGTGAACACGCGACCCGGGTGCTGCACGAGGTACTTGAGGAGCTCGAACTCCTTGTACGTGAGGTCGAGCGGGCGCCCGCGCAGGCGAGCGGTGTAGCCGCCCGCGTCGATCGTGAGCTCGCCCGACGAGATCTCCTGCGGCGCGTCGTCGAAGCTCGTGGTGGCCGCGCGCTCCATGACGAGCCGGAACCGGGTCTCGACCTCGGCCGGCCCCGCGGACTCCAGGACGATGTCGTCGGCGCCCCACTCGGCGGTCACCACGGTGAGCCCGCCCTCGGTGAGGACGAGCACGAGCGGGACCGTCAGGCCGGTCGCCCGCAGCAGGCGGCACGTGGTGCGGGCCGTCACGAGGTCGCGGCGCGCGTCGAGCACGACGATGTCCGCGTCCGGGGCGTCGACGAGCGCCGACGGCTCGACAGGGAGCACCCGGACGCGGTGGGAGAGCAGTCCGAGAGCCGGGAGCACCTGGGCCGAGCCCCCGGACGCTGGAGTGAGCAGCAGCAGATCCGCCACCTGGTACCTCCCCGCGTGCAAGTGGTGGACACGGTACCGCCTGGTCTGCGGGGTCCGCGCCGACCGACCGTGGTTCGACCGGGGCCCGGCGACGCGTCTGCGACAATCGTCGCCGTGCAGACCCCCACGTCCCCGACCCGCGTGCTCCGGTAGCGGCCCGTGCAGCTCGCTACGCGTGCGGTCGTCACGGCCGCCCTCGCCGCCCTGGTCGCCGTCGCCGGGTACTTCGGGGGGATCTACGTCGCCGGTGCCGCGGGCCTCCTCGCGCTCCTGTTCGCGATCGGCTGGCCCAGCCTCGCCGGCCTCCCGTTCCGGCCCGGCTCCACGGTCGTCGTCGCGCTCGGCGGACTCGGTGCCGTCGCGGTGGTCCACCTCGTCGCGGAGGAGCCCTACCTGCGCGAGGTGCCGGTGGTGCTCGCGGGCGCGATCGTGCTGGCCTTCGTCAACGAGCTGCTGCGGCGCGACGGACGGCCGCGGCTGGTCGAGTCGGTGTCCGGGACGGTCGCCGGGACGGCCGTCGCCGTGGCCGTGACGGGGTGGGTCGCGTCCGGCCGGTCCGCGGGCGGCGAGTCGCTCGTCGTGACCGGTGCGACCGCGCTGGCCGTCGGGTCCGCGGTCGTCGCCGTGACGCTCGCCCCCCTGCTCGGAGCGGTCGTTACCATAACTGTAGTTTTTAA
>JAEWCA010000428.1 GCA_023390875.1 Actinomycetes bacterium | reverse complement strand
TCGCGCACCCGCCCGACGCACGGCCGCGGCGGCCGGGACGAGCACCCGCACGACGACCCGGGCCACCGCTCCCGAGCGCGCCGTGGCGATGTGCCCGACGTGCTCGATGGCGCTCCCCGCGACGGGCGTCTGCGACTACTGCTCCTGACGGTCGGGGTCGGCGGGACGCCGCGGCTCAGACCAGCACGACGGAGCCGTCGACCGTGATCTCGTCGGCGTCGGCGTCGTCGAACCAGCGCCCGTTCTCGCCGAGGTAGCGGAACCGCACCGTCGTCCCCACCGGGACCTTGACGGACGCGCTCGCCGTGCCGTTCGAGCGGCGGCGCAGCAGGTGCGCCCCGGGCGTCCAGTCGTTGAACGTGCCGACGACGCTCACGTTGCCGTCGAGCGTGGCCGTCGGGAGCGCGAACGTCAGCGTGCAGGTGGCGGCGGAGCGGGACTTCTTGAGCACAGGTGGGTCACTCCCTCGGTCGAGCGGCTCGTACCGGGGCATCGTCGCGCGCTCATGTTTCGCGCAGTGCATCGGTCCGGTGATCGGGAGGTGACGCGTCGGCGTCGCAGGTGACCGGCGGGTGTCGTCCGCGCCTCAGGCGCGCCGAGGCTCCAGGACGACGACGACGGTCTCGGTCGGTCGTCGGACGGCGAAGCCGTCGACGTCCGTCCCGAGCTCGTCCCACCGGGCCCACAGCCGCGCCCGCTCGTCCCCAACTGCCGCGCGCCCTCGCACGGCGGCGGTGCGGCCCTCGAGCTCGACCGTCGCGTCGGGCTGCGCCTGGAGGTTGAGCCACCACGCCGGCTCCGGGGCGGCCCACCCGTTCATCGCGAGGGTCACGAGGTTCGGCCCGTCCTCGAAGTACGCGACGATCGCGGCTCGCTCCTGCCCGGTCCGCCGTCCCACGGTCCGCAGGACGAGCATCCCCCATGCGTCGGGCCTCGGCGGGCGCAGGCCGAGCCGTCCGCGGCTCAGCCGGTAGATGCCCCGGTGCACGACCCACGCGGTGCGGATGAACCACCGGGGCGGCAGACGGCGTGGCCGGCGGTCGTCGTCCGTCATCGGTGCTGCCCTTCCGGGTGCGGGTCGCTCAGGAGAACGGGACGAGCACGAGGCGTCCCCACGCGAGGAACGCGCAGAGGAACGCGAGGACGCCGGTCATGACGACGAGCGTCGGCTCCTTGCGGCGGATGTGCACGGACATCGCGCCGAGCATGTTGAGGGCCAGCCCGATCGCGGCGACCGGCACGAGCACCTCGGCGATGCCGGTCACCGCGGGCAGGATCAGGCCGAGCGCCCCGAGCACCTCGAGGATGCCGATGAGCCGGATCGTCCCCGGCCCGAAGTCCTCGACCCAGCCGAGGCCCGTCGCGGCGAGCTGCTCCTTGGTCCGGACCAGCTTGAGCAGCCCGGTGCTGAGGAACACGAACGCGAGGAACACCGCGACGACCCACAGGAACACGTTCATCTGGCGCGCACCGTCCACTCGTCGACCCGGTCTTGGGTGTGACGGTAGCGCCCGGATCGCGCGAGATGTCCCGGATCGGCCGTGCGACGTGCGGACGTCGTGCCAGGTCCGCCGTCGCGACCGTCACTCCTGGCGCGCCGCGATCCGCTCCTGGATCATCCCGACGACCTTGCCGATGTTCAGCGTCCAGCCGACACCGAACACCCGCGGGTTCACCAGGTGCCCGCCGTCCGGGTTCCACACCCGCTCCATGAACCGGTCCGCCGTCGGCATCCGGAAGTCGTACGGCACGAAGCCGGCGACCGTGCCGTTCCACGTCCGCTCGTCGCGCGGCGTGCGCAGCTCCTTGACGACGGCCGCGGCCGCGAGCGCGATCGTGGCGACCCGGACGATGGTCTGGAGGTTGACGCCTCCGGTGCGACGCCCGTCGTGCGATGCCATGGCTGCTCCCTCGTGCGCGCTGGTGGGGCCTCCATGATTCACCGAACGGCGGGCGTCGGCGAGGGTCAGCTCCCGAGGACCTCGCGCAGACGGGCCGCGAACGCCTCGGGCTCGCCGGGGTGACCGAACTCGTCGCCCATGAACCCGGTGTGGTGGCTCGGGAACACGGTGAGCTCGACGCCGAGCCGGTCCGCGAGCACCTCGGGCGCCCGCCACGTGAGCAGCCCCTTGCTCTCGATGCCCGCGACGACGACCACCCGGGTCGACGCGCCCCTCAGGGCCGCGACGTCCGGCTCGTACGCCGTGACCGCGTTCGAGATCCCCGACAGGAGCGGGTCCACCCGGTTGCCGTCGTCCTGCGTGGGCAGCCCGAACATCGCGGGGTCGACCGGCTCGCGTGCGAACTCGTCGGTGAACTCGCCCTGCCACGACGTCAGCGCGATGAACGTCGCCATGCCGGCACCCCACCCCCGCTCGTGGTACGCGTCCTGGACCTTCTTCTCGGCGGCGAACGCCTGCGCGGAGTCCGGCAGCACCGTGAGGAGCGGCGGCTCGTGCGCGACGAACGTCCGGACGTCCTCGGGGTGGGTCGACACGAGCTCGAGCCCGGTGATCGCGCCGCCGCTGCTGCCGAGCAGGTCCACCGGTCCGCCGACCTCGGCGATCAGGTGGTGCAGGTCGTCGGCCTGCTGCTGCGGGGTGTTGGTGATGAGGCCGTCCGTGCGCGTGCTGCGGCCCAGGCCGCGCGGGTCGTACGTGAGGACCGTGCGGTCGTCCAGCAGGCCCGCGAGCGTGCCGAAGCCTGCGGCGCCCATCGGCTGGCCGATGAGCAGGAGCGGCGGGCGGACGTCCTGCGTCGGGAGCGGGCCGTGCACGTCGTAGACGATGCTGGCGCCCGGGAGGTCCAGGGTCTTCGTGGTCGGGGTCGTCATGACGGTCTCCTGTCTGGATGCTCGTTGGTCGGTGCTCGGTGGTACGTGCACGGTGGTCCGCGATCGGTGGGTCGGTGCCCGACGATCGGTGCTGGCTCGTCGTGCTCGGTGGTCCTGGGTGCCGTCCGGTCGCGGCCCCCTCACAGTCCTTGTCGAAGCCCGCGCCCGCGATTCGACAGACGGGCGTCGCGGCTTTCCGGTCGGCTCGTGTCTGGGCTCAGGACGACGATGGTCTGACCCGCCCGACGACTCGAGGGAGTGCCATGGAGATCCAGCTCAGCATGCTCGGGGTGGTCGTCAGCGACATGCCCGCCTCGCTCCGCTTCTACCGCCTGCTCGGCCTGGACATCCCCGCGACCGAGGACGAGAAGCCGTTCGTGCTGCACCGCATGGGCACCGGCGTGACGATCTTCTTCGACACCGTCTTCGCCGCCCGCTACGACCCCACCCACCGGATTCCCGCCGGCGACGGGTACCGGACCATGTTCGAGTTCTACCTCGGCGAGGACGCCGCGGTCGACGCCAAGTACACCGAGCTCACCGCCGCCGGCTACCACGGCCGCATGGCCCCCGAGCAGACGTCCGGACCCTACGCGGCGATGGTCGACGACCCGGACGGCAACGTCATCCTCCTCACCTCGGACAACGCGCTGGACGTTGCCGTCTGAGAGGAACGAAGTGGACACGTGCTCAACCCCTCGCGCCACACCCGAGCGCCGAGCACGGCACGTGGGCTCGCAGGGAGCTTTCCGTCATCGACCTTCGCCAGCGCCGCCATCTCACCCAGCAGACAGGCGCAGGGCGCGCCGGAGCGTTCCTGCGCTCAAGTCATCAGCGACTTCTGTGCGCGCAGCGCATCGAGCGCGTCGGCCAAGGCGCTCGGCTCCGTCCGAAAGAAGCGATAGGTGTCGTCGAGCGGAACCGCGCGTTCATCCGTCATGACGGTTGCCCAACCGTTCTCGATGGGAAACACGCATACCTTGTTGGACGATCCGCCGGAGGGAGGAGCACATTCGAGCCATCGCAAGAGAGATTCCTGCTTCACAATTTCCGCGAACGCCTCAGGATCCATCACTTCATCTCCTCGATCACTCCGAACTCCTCATTGCCGGACCATGTTCGAGTTCTACCTCGGAGGACGCCGCGGTCGACGCCAAGTACGCCGAGCTCTGGTGTGCCCTTGCTTCGAGAGCATCCACGGCGATCACCGCACCTCGGTCGGCGCGGCGCCGACGGTCCACGAGCGGGGGATCAGCTGGCTCGCGACGACGTCGGTCAGGGCGTTCGGCGGCACCTGTGCCTCGTAGACGCCCGCTTCCATCTTCTGCAGCCGGAAGCCCTCGGCGAGGTCGGCGTCGTGCCCGAGGTAGCTGACACGCAGTGCGCTCGCCCCGCCCGGTGCGGGCACCTGGTCGACGATGCGCATCTCCAGGCCGTTCCAGCGCGCCTCCATGTAGAGCTCGAACAGCTCGTCGAGCTCCGCGCGTGGTACCTCGCGGCCGAAGCGGCCCGACGCGGTCTGCCTGAACCCGAGCCGGCGGTCGGGCTTCTGCGCCGCCGCGATGACGACGTGGTCGTCGAACACGTCGGCGGGGTACGTCGCGCCCCGCCAGCTCGCCACCGGTCCGACGTGCATCGGCAGCATCGGGAATCCGACCGCGGCCGGCTTGGGACCGTCCACGATCCAGCCTTCGGCGACGTCCACGTAGGTGGCCAGCACCGTGCTCGACCCGTCCGCACCGACGCGCACGAGCTCCGAGCCTGCCGGAACCCGCGAGTGCGCCAGCCAGTAGAGCGGGACGATGTGCCCGGGGGCTGCGACGAAACCGTTGCCCGTGAAGGGCGGCCGGTCGACGAACGGCCCGCCGGTCAGAGCCCGAGTGGCCGGGTCAGTTCCGCCGGTGGCGTTCTCGAACCGCATCTGCTCGGTGGACGGGAACCGCAGGATGTCGACGAACTGCGGTGCCTGGCCGTACGGCGACCCCGGGTACGTCAGCCCGTGCGCCACGACGAGGTCCGCCGCGGTCGTCGCCCAGTCGACCGAGTCCGCGCGGACGACGAACCCGCCCATCCGCTCGTAGCCCATCGACAGCACCGCCTGCGACTGCTGCGGCGTCACCGCCTTCTGCATCAACGTCACAGTCTGGTTCTCCACTTCGCTCGTACCTCACTCGTCAGAGCCACTCCCGGCGCGCTGCTCGCCTCCGCCGTTGCCGCGTCTTCTGGCCCTTCGGCACGA
The DNA here is from genome assembly GCA_023390875.1 of Actinomycetes bacterium. Classification (GTDB taxonomy): domain Bacteria; phylum Actinomycetota; class Actinomycetes; order Actinomycetales; family Cellulomonadaceae; genus Cellulomonas. The sequence goes on along the minus strand of JAEWCA010000428.1, from coordinate 4,880 downwards.
GCGCCCTTCTGTGCCGCACAGAGGCCAGGACTGGACGATCTAGCGACGCTCAGGCATGGGAAGGATCACGCGCGGAGTTCGTTCGACGGTCACGTCCTCAAGCTCGCTAAGTGCAGCCATGGTGAACCACCCCGTCGACGATCTCCCCTGAACGTGTCTGCTCGAGCGAACTTGCTCATCGAACTCGTCTCGACTCCCGACGAGGACGGTCCCGTGATCCAGGTCGGGCTGCCCAGCAAGCCACACACGGGCGCCTCGCCACCGTGCTGTCGTGAGCGAGACGAAGCTCGAGTCCAGCGCGTCGGGACGCAACAGAACCCATCGCGGGCGCGGCGCGGAGTCCAGGAGCACGACGTCCCGGGGATCGAACGCACTATCGTCCACTCGCTCAGGAATTCTCACGCCAACGCGGAAGAAGTGCTCAGTCACCATCCACGTGCGGTAGGTCGTGCCGCGGTACACGACGAACGATCCGCGCTCGATCTCCCCTACCCAGGTCGGAACGGTCATGGCTCGATCTCCAGCGGCCTGTCGCGCTCAGAACGCACCACGTCCTCAAGTTCCGCGAGAGGCACCCACGTCTCCCATCCGTCATTTTGGTACCCGACCATCCCGATAGAGTCCGCGAACCCCGGATCTATCTCGTAGCCCACGCAAACCATGCCGAGCTGAAGGTCCGGGTCGGAGCAGATCGAGACCGGCTCGCCGAACCAACGCGCTCGAACGCCGACACCGAACTTGCGATCGAGCGAGCTGTCAGGGACGAGCACCGCCCACGCATTCTGCTCAGGGTCCTCCCAGCGCTTGAGCACGTCCGTCGTCGCAATTGAGTCGTAATCCGCTCGCGAACTGAGCCTGAGGACGGTCGTTCCTCGTCGCCCCGGAGACGCCCCGAAGGTGGAGCCTCGATACACGGCGAACGAGCCGCGACCATACATCAGAGCTGAGACGTCTTCGCTCATCGGGCCACCCCGATCCAGTTGTTGCCATCAAATGCCGCGACCAGGCGCTGCAGGCCGTCGCGAGAGATCTCCCAGATCTCGGCACCGCTCCGAATCGGCGGTAGCTCCCCGTCAGCGTTCTTGAGGATTCGATACTCGGGTATGAGCTCTGGCGACTTGAGGAATCCATTGCCGGTGTACGGATCGGTCCATCCGTCCGTCGTCCCGTCACCGCCCAGGCTTGAATGTCTCGATACCCGGACATCTTCCGGCGCCTCCCATCGCAGTGCGTGGTAGCGGTCGAGCGTCGGAAAGGGGCTGCGGTCGTAGTCGAGCCGGAGAGCGTCGTGCAGTTGCTGACCCGTGCTCAGGTCAGCGACGTCCTCGAACCTGGCCACAGACCCTCCCATCGCGTGTGACGCCCCCGTCAGGAGGCCCTGGACCTGGTCCGGTCAGAGCCCGAGTGGCCGGGTCGGTTCCGCCGGTGGCGTTCTCGAACCGCATCTACTCGGTCGACGGGAACCGCAGGACGTCGACGAACTGGGCGCCGGGCCATACGGCGACCCCGGATACGTCAGCCCGTGCGCCACCTCGAGGTCCGCCGCGGTCGTCGCCCACTCGACCGAGTGCGCAGGACGACGAACCCGCCCATCCGCTCGTACCCCATCGACAGCACCGCCTGCGACTCCTGCGGAGTCACTGCCTTCTGCATCCACGTCATCTACCGGTGCCCCTCATTCAGGCTTGATGCCAGCTCTACTCGAAAAGCCGCCGGTACCGGGACGCCCAGCAGAGCGCGTCGCCCGCCTGGTCATCGATCCAGGGGTACCGAACGCGGATCTTGGCGTTGAAGGCCGGGACCAGGCTGAACTCGATGGCCTCGTCGTCGGCGACGTCGATTGAGTCCGCAGCGACGTTGATTCTCTCCACGAGCGCCAACAGCTCGGACGATCGGCCTTCACCAACGAGGGAACGGACCACCTCTGACTGGCGTAGCGGCCTCACGGCGTCCCCACGACCAACGTACGCGACCAACGCTGCATTCACGATGGAGGCGTCGAAACCTTCAACGGCGGTAGACATTGCGCACCTCTCCCGTTGCGGCGTCGATCACCGTGATCGACGTGATGTGTGGGTTGCGGACCAAGGTCGGAAACTCGTACAGGTTCCATACAGAACCAGGTCGTACGTCTCCTAGAAACGCACGGACGTCGCCCGATGCATGCTGAGCCAATTCGGTCGAGATCGCCCGCCAGGTCTCGGGCGTTCGAACATCATTCCAGTCCGTTGGCATCCGATCTGCCAGGCCCTGCTGCTCGAGCGTCTGTTCGAGCGTCGTCCCGTACGTGCGCTCAGCGAGCGCACGTGCACCGTTCATGGCCGCGTCGTGCACCACTTCACCGTCGACGACGACTTGCCCCGACCAGAACGTCGCTCCACTTCGCGGAGTAGTGGGATCGAATGCCGACAAAATCGCACCATCGACTCGCGACAGCTGGATTGAGACCGGCGGCGGCAGGTCGGGGAAGGGCTCGGATGAAGGCAGATCGTTCGCCGATTGCTCGGTTCCAGCGACCCGCTCGGGGTCTCCATCGTCGAGCCTCACGTTCGAGCCGCTGTCACTCTCCGAGTGATCTTCGGTTTCCGGTTCGTGAAGCGCACCATCACCGTGGATCCCGTCGAGCGGCGCGATGGCGGGACTGTCGGCCGTACCGACGACGTCCGCGCGCGCTTGTGACGCGTCGAGCTTCGTCGCCTCGCTGGGTCCTACCGTGACCTGTGGACTTGCAGAGGCATCGTCAAGGGCGTGGACCAGGGCCGTCGGGTTGAGACGGGTGCCGAGGGTGCCCGCGTCCACCACCTCGCCGGCCCGGACGGTGCTGGCGAGGTCGTCGAGGTGGACGTGCACCAGGGCGTCGCGCAGGCCGGTCACGACCCGCACCCCGCCGCGCACCACCCACGAGCTCCCCTGCACGGCGAAGTCCGCCGCCGCATCCGAGAGGCGTGCGACCTTGACGGCAACGGAGGCTCCCTTCAGGGCTCCGCCAGCCTCGCCCGCACCCGGGATGAAGAACGTCCCGACGTTCAGCACCGCCTCGGTCCCGGTGGCCCACCGGTCCTCGCGCCACTGGTGCCAGCCGTCCTCGGCAGAGGCGTCGTAGCCGATCAGTGCTCCGCCCGCCGTCTGGACGGTCGCCGCACGGTCGCTCATGAAGCTCATGAGCGGCGCACTGGTCCACCCGAGCCGGGCCGCCGCCGGGGTGCCCGCAGCGAGGAGCATGACGGCCGGGTTGCCGAGCAGGGCAAGGGAGCCGACGAGGTCGCCGAACCCCGTCCAGGTCTGCCCGTAGGTCGAGTGGTCGAAGTAGTCACCGGTCTCCGGGTTGTACCCGAGGACCAGCGCTCCGACGCCCTGCACCAGGCTCTTGCCGAACTCGTACCCGCCGTGCCCGACGGACTCGCGGCAGTTGCGGTCCTCGATACCCGGGCTGCCCCACGGCATGGGGTCGCCGTCGGTGGCGGTGAACGCGGCGGCGGGGATCGGCTCGACGGCGTCGAGGTGCACCCCGCTGACGAGGGCGTTGACGGCGGTGGCGCAGCCGCTGGCCGCCGAGGAGATCTCGGCGAGCAGCCCGGCGTACTCGTCGAGCAGGTCGCCGTTCTTCGCGACCGTGTGCTCGTCCTCGTACCAGGGCACCTTGACGCGGCGTTCGTCGACGCCTGGCACCCAGTCGAACGCCCACGCGAGGTGATCACCGAAGGAAGCGGAGGAGGCGGACGACGCGTCGACCCACACCCCGTCGGCGACCGTGGCCCGGAATGCGACGGCGCGCTTCTCGAGCGCCGCGAGCCGCGGCTTGAGAGCTGCGAGCGCGCTCGCGTAGGTGTCGAGGTGGCCGGAGGCGCGGACGAGCGCGGAGCGGACCGAGCCGGCGGAGACCACGGCGGGTGTCACGAGGCCGTAGACCTGCTCCTGCTCGGGTGCGGAGTAGCAGCCGGTCAGGCGGGCCCAGGACGCGTCGATCTGGACGGTGCCGTCCTCGATGGCCCGACCGACCCGTGCGAGGTCCACCGCGGACTGCTCGATGCGGGCGACGTCGAGGTCGACGGCGCGTGCGGGGAACTTCGACGGGTCGATGAGCCCGCCGTGGTGGTTCGCCATCCGCTCGTCAGCCTCGCTGCCCGTGCTCGGCGAAGAACGTGAAGTCGCCGGTCGTCGCCGACCGCAGGAGCTCGGTCTGGTACGTCCCGGCCATCTCCGTCTGCCCGTCGCGGTAGGCCAGGGTCGCGTTCGCGACGCCCAGCGTGCCGGCGCCGATCCGGTTCCCGATGTTCGTCAGGTGCGTCGCCTGGTCGGCGAGCAGCGCGTTGAGCGACGCCGCCACGTCCGAGGTCAGCGCCCCACCCCAGGTCAGACCGTCGAGCACCGACTGGAACGTCGACTCGCTCAGGTGCGCGCCGAGCTGCTCGGCCCGCTCGGTGACGTCGACCAGCACCGCCTGCACCTGGTCGGGTTGCAGCCGCCACCCGCTCACCCTCGCGCCCCCTTCTCGACCCTCACGGCTCAGCCCGGGATGGACGAGGCGGCGCGCTGCAGGGAGCGGCGGGCGATCTCGTCGTTGTCCGCCAGGGAGTTGCGGATCGCGGTGATGATGCCGCGGACCTCGGTGCCGGCCGCGTTCCACTGCGCCTCGACCCCGGCGTACTGGTCGGACACCCCGTCCGCCTGGTACACCGCCAGGGCGGCCTTGACGTCCTGGTCACGACGCGCCAGTGCCGCCTCCAGGGCTGCGGCGGCACGCTCGAAGTTGGCCTGCGCGGACTGCGAGGACGCGATGTCGAAGTCGTTGCGGTCGATCTGGTTGCTCGTCATCTGTCTCAGCCCCCTCAGCGCGGCGCGAACTTGGTGGTGTCGGCGCCCGCGAAGTCCGCGGCACC
>JAEWCA010000371.1 GCA_023390875.1 Actinomycetes bacterium | reverse complement strand
GCGGAAGGCCGCGGACCGCGCGACCGGATGGCGCGACGAGCGCCGGGCCGACCTCGACGACGCCGCCCAGGCGGCCCGGGAGGCGCACGACCTGCACGACGAGCTCGTGACCGCCATGACCGACCTGCGGCGCCGCATCGCGAAGGCCGACAAGGCCGCCGTCCGTGCCGAGGACCGCCTGGCCAGGGCCGAGCGCGCCCTGCACGACGAGGAGCGGTCCGCGATCGCCGCCGCGCAGGACCTCCGCCGCGCCGAACGCGCCCTGCAGGCCGCCGACCGCGACCTCGAGGCCCTCGACGACGAGCCGCCCGAATGACGACCGGTCGCGGCCCCGCCGCCCGCACGGTCGAGCTCGGCCGTCCCCGTCGAGCTCGGCAGTGCGCGTCGAGTTCGGTAGTCCCAGTCGAGTTCGGCACCTGGAACCGACGACCTCGACCGCAAGTCACGACCTCGACCGCAACCCACGATCTCGACAGCAACCCGCGAACCGACGGCGCCCGCACGGCGTCGGGACGGAGGATCCTCATGGCCGGCACCCGTGACGACGCGCCCCGCGTGCACGCCGAGACGGTCGAGGAGTGGCGCGCCTGGCTGGAGGCGCACCACGACGACACCCCGAGCGTGTGGCTGGTGTCGTGGAAGTCGGCGACGGGCCGCCCGGCGGTCCCGTACGAGCGGGCCGTCGAGGAGGCGCTCTGCTTCGGGTGGATCGACTCGACCAACCGCTCGCTCGACGACGAGCGCGGGATGCTGTGGTTCACGCGCCGCAAGCCGGGCAGCGGTTGGGCCCGGACCAACAAGGAGCGGATCGTCCGGCTCGAGGCCGACGGTCGGATGACCGCCGCCGGCCGGGCCGTCATCGACGCCGCGAAGGCGGACGGCTCGTGGACGCTGCTCGACGACGTCGAGAACCTCGTCGTCCCGGACGACCTCGCGGCTGCGTTCGACCGCTACCCGGGCTCCCGGGAGCAGTACGACGCGTTCCCGAGGTCGGCGCGCCGGATGATCCTCGTCTGGATCGTGCAGGCGAAGCGCCCGGAGACCCGGGCCGCCCGTCTGGAGCAGACGGCCCGCCTCGCCCAGGAGGGCAAGCGCGCCGCCCGGTGAGTCGACGGCGCCGCGGAGGCGGTCTCCGTCCGGCGGAACTCCGCGAGGCGGCCCCCGTCCGGCGGGACTCCGCCGAGGCGGCCCTTGTCCGGCGGGACTTCGCCGAGGCGGCCCTTGTCCGGCGGGACTCCATCGATGCGGCCCCCGTCTCGACGCGACTTCGTCGATGCGGCCCCCGTCTCGACGGGACTTCGTCGAGGCGGTGCTCGCCCGCGCAGGGCGGGAGGTCCGTCAGGGGTGCCCGGCCCCTCCAGCACGGGCACCCCTGACCGACGTCAGGCCGCGACGGCCGCCTCGCGAGGCAGGTCGGCCTTGTTCGCGGAGATCAGGGCGAGTGCCACGAGGAACGCGAGCGCGAGCAGCACCCCGCCGCCGAGGAAGGCGACGTGGTACCCGGCGACCTGTGCCTGCGCGGCGACGGCCGGCTGCGTGACGTCCTGCCCGGACGCCGCGAGGTCGGCCAGCTTGTTCGTCGTCGCGGTGATGGCGAACGTGTTGAGCAGCGCGAGCCCGAGCGACCCGCCGACCTGCTGCGAGGTGTTGAGCAGCGCGGAGGCGATGCCGGCGTCGTGCCCACCGACGCCGTACAGCGCGGTGCTGGACGCGGGGATGAACACCATGCTCATGCCGACGCTCATGACGATGAGACCCGGCAGGACCGAGGTCGCGTACGACGACGTCGGCGACGTGCGCAGCAGGAGCAGCAGCCCCGTGGTGGCGAGCGCGAGCCCGACGAGCATGAGCGGCTTGGGCCCGACGCGCGGCAGGAGCTGCGCGACGACGCCGGCCATGAGGATGATCCCGACGCTGAACGGCAGGAACGCGAACCCGGCCTTCATGGGCTCGTAGCCGAGCACGTACTGGAAGTACAGCGTCATGAACAGGAACATCGAGAACAGCCCCGCGCCGACCAGGAAGAACACCAGGTACGAGCCGCCGCGGTTGCGGTCGAGCGCGATGCGCAGCGGCAGCAGCGGGTTGGCGACGCGACGCTCGAGCAGCACGAACGCGACGAGCGCGACGGCGGCGAACGTGAGCAGCCCGACGACGAGCGGGTCGGTCCAGCCGACGGCCTGCGGGAGCCCGTCCTCGCCGGTGGTCTGCTTGGCCGCCTCGGTGAACGCGTAGACGAGCGCGACGAGACCGGACGACGCGAGGATTGCGCCGGGGATGTCGAAGCGGGTGTCGCCGTGGGCCTTCGACTCCTTGAGGATCCGCGCGCCCGCGATCGCCGCGAAGATCGCGATCGGCAGGTTCACGAACAGGCACCAGCGCCACCCGAGGTACTCGGTGAGCGCACCGCCGGCGAGCAGGCCGATCGCGGCGCCACCGCCGGAGATGGCACCGAACACGCCGAACGCCTTCGCACGCTCGCGGCCCTCGGTGAACGTCACGGTGATGAGCGCGAGCGCCGCGGGTGCGAGGAGCGCGCCGAACGCGCCCTGCAGCGCACGGGCCCCGAACAGCAGGGCCTCGCTCTGCGCGGCGCCGCCGAGGGCGGACGCGACCGCGAACCCGAGGAGGCCGATGAGGAGCGCGCGCTTGCGGCCGACGTAGTCGGCGATGCGGCCGCCGAGCAGCAGCAGACCGCCGAACGCGAGCGTGTACGCGGTGACGGCCCACTGGATGTCGTTGGGGGCGATGTCGAGGTCCGCGGCGGCGGACGGCAGGGCGATGTTCATGATCGACGCGTCGATGATGAGCATCAGCTGCGAGATGGCGATGACGGCGAGGATCAGCCACCGTCGCGGGTCGGGTGCGGCGGACTCCGACGCGCCGCGGGGCGCGTCGGTCACGAGGGCAGGGTCGGTCACAGCAGGCTCCCTGGAGGCGCAGGAAAGGAAGGAGTGTCGGCGTCGTCGCCGGAGAGGTGGGGATGCAGGCCGCACGCTAGCGGGGCCCTCTGACATCCCCGGATCACAGGGTTGCCGCTGGTCAGCACACCAGCGGGCGCGACGGAGGGTCAAGGGAGATTCGCCCGGAGCAGACAGGGGACTCTCAGCCCGCTCTCAGGTGTTGGCCGACCCGCACCGGGCCTGTGGTCCTGCCGTGCGGGGTCGGTCGCGGCCATGATGGGCGGGTGCCCACCGCGCCCACGGACGACGAGCTCGAGCTGATCCGACGCTCCGGCGTCGCCCTGCGGGTGGGCCGCCTCAGCCTGTCCGCGGGCACCGGCTCGTACCGGGTGAAGGCGTCGATGGCGCGCATGGCCCACGCGCTCGGGGTCGACCGCCACGAGGCGCAGGTGACGCTCACGGAGATCACCACGACGTCCCACCGCGGCCACAGCTTCCGCACCGAGGTGTCGGAGGTCCGCCGCGTGGGCGTCAACGCCGACCGGCTCGCCGACCTCGAGATCCTCGTGAGCGACCTGGAGCGCGAGGCGACGACGACGGGCGAGGAGATCACCGTCGAGCGCGCCACCGCCGAGCTCGACCGCATCGCTGCCAAGCCCCCGCTGTACCCGGCGCTGGTAAACGCCGTGTGGTCCGGCATGGCGTGCTCGGCGTTCGCGTTCCTCAACAACGGCGGCCCGGTCGAGATCGGCACGGTGTTCGTCGGTGCGGCGCTCGGCCAGCTCGTCCGCCGCGCGATGCTGCACCGCGGGTACAACCAGTTCGGCGTGACGATGCTCGCGGCGGCCGTCGCGGCGTTCACCTACCTCGGCCTGGTCGAGGTCCTGCAGGCCGCGGGGGCCGTCGAGGGGCGCCACCAGGCGGGCTACGTGTCGGCCGTGCTGTTCCTCATCCCCGGCTTCGCGCTGGTCACGGCGGCCCTGGACCTCGCTCGTCTGGACTTCTCCGCCGGGCTGACACGCCTGACGTACGCGCTCATGATCCTGGTGTCGGCGGCGCTGTCGCTGTGGGCCGTGTCGAGCATCGTCGGGCTCGCGCCCGACCCCGCGACGCCCCTCGACCTCGACCCCGGCGTGCTCCTCGCGCTGCGGTTCGTCGCGAGCTTCCTCGGCGTGCTCGGGTTCGCCCTGATGTTCAACAGCCCGTGGCGCATGGCGCTGCTCGCCGCGACGGTCGGCATGCTCGCGAACGTCGGCCGCCTCGAGCTCATCGAGGCCGGCTTCGCGGCGCAGAGCGCGGCGGCGATCGCGGCCCTCGTCGTCGGGGTCCTCGCGGCGTACGCCGCGCCGCGGATCCACGCGCCGCGCGTCACGATCTCCGTGCCGGCCGTCGTCATCATGGTCCCCGGCGCGACGGCGTACCGGGCCGTGTTCCACCTGGCCGACGGCGCGACGATCCTCGCGCTGTCGTACACCGTGCAGGCCGCGCTGGTCGTCGTCGCGCTGTCCATCGGCCTCGCCGTCGCGCGGATGCTCACCGACCGGACCTGGGCGTTCGACCGCTGACGGACGGCTTTGGTGCAGGGCCGTAGGCCCGGGTACCCTGTCCCACGTCTTGGAGACGTCGCATAGCCAGGTCTAGTGCGCGACCCTGCTAAGGTCGTGAAGGGGCAACCCTTCCGTGGGTTCAAATCCCACCGTCTCCGCTTCACGAAGGCCCGGTCCACGACGGACCGGGCCTTCGTCGTGAGGTGCCGTCCCGCGCCCGCGGTCGTCGGGAAGGTCAGACGGACGCCGCGGCCCGACGCGCCCGCACGACGTCCCCGACGAGCACGACGAGCAGCACCGCGTTCGTCAGCCAGCTCAGCGTGAGCGGCGTGACGGCCTCTCGGAGCAGCGCGAGGGCGAGCGCGACGACGACGCCGCCGAGGTGCCACGGCGACCACCGGCCCCCGGTCGCCCGTCGGAAGAGCGCGTTGCCCAGCAGGTAGACGGCCGCCGCGCCGCACATGATCCACGCGGTCCACGCGTCGGTCGCGCCCTCGTGCCCGCCGGGGTGCAGCAGCACGAGCTCGTCGGCCACCGCGGTCAGGATGATGCCCGTGACCAGCAGGAACGGCACGTACGTGTAGGCGGTCTGGGCGACCATCCCCGGCTGGTCCTGCGCGGCGAAGTACGCGGCGGCCTTCTGCTCGGAGCGGTCGAAGAACAGCAGCCACATGAGCACCGTGCTGACGAACGCCGCGAGGAACGCGACGACCGTGACGGCGTCGACCTCGAGCTCGGAGAACGCGGAGCCCGTGACGATGATCGACTCGCCCAGGCTGATGATGATGAACAGCGACACGCGCTCCGCCATGTGCTGGCTGCGGACCTCCCACGTGTCGGGGTTCGTCGGGCCCATGCCCGGCACCCAGAACAGCGCGCGCGGCCCGACGACGTCGATGAGCGCCGCGACGACCCACAGCGTCATCCGCGCGTCGTCCACCAGCGCGCCCGCGACCCAGAACCCGCCCGACACGCACAGCCAGATGGTGATCCGCACGAAGTTCGTCGCGTTGTCCGGCCAGTGCCGGCCCATCGCCCACGTCGTGAACGCGGTCCGCCCGACCTGGATGACGACGTACGGCACCGCGAACAGCAGCGCCTTCTCGCCGAACGCCTCCGGGATCGCGCTCGACATCACGAGCCCGAGCAGCATGAGGACGATGAGCATCGCCCGCACCGGCAGCCGGTCGGGGTCCAGCCAGTTCGTCACCCACGTCGTGTCGATCCACAGCCACCAGACCGCCCACGCCAGCACCAGCACCTGGAACAGGTGCTCGACGTCCGGGTGCGCGATGAGGCTGTGCGACAGCTGCGTCACCGCGAACACGAAGACCAGGTCGAAGAACAGCTCGACGAACCCGACCCGGCTCGAGTCGTGCCCGCCGCCGTGCCGCAGGACGTCGGCCCGCATGCCCCACCGGCCGCCGCCCGTGCCGAGCCGACCGGTGTCCGTCGTCGTCATGCGCGCGATCCTGCCAGGGGCTGCGCCGATGTGGGTCGACGTGGGCCGACGTGGGCCGACGTGGGCAGGGTCACCCTCATCCGGTTTGGGCGGGAGGCCGGTGACCTGTATCGTCTTACGCGGCCCGCAGAGGGCCATGCGCCCGTAGCTCAATGGATAGAGCATCTGACTACGGATCAGAAGGTTGGGGGTTCGAGTCCCTTCGGGCGCACATCAGCCCCTCACCAGGCAGCACGCCGGGTGAGGGGCTTTGTGCTTCGCGGGACCCTGGGGCCCGTGCCAACCAAGGTGCCAACCACGCGGATCATGAGCGCCCGTCCCGGGAGGCGTCGAGCGCTTCCATCGCTAGCCCGAAGGCGTCGTCGTGCCGACGGGCCCGGTCCGGCTCGGGCACCCGGACCGGTGGTGGTGGTCGCCTCGCAGCCTGGTGACCGTCTCCCGCCGACGGGCAGCGTCCTGCACGCGGACAACATCCGCTGCGCAACCCTGGCCGACGGCAGCCTCGACATCCGCTTCTCGGTCCTCGGGGTCCAGATGCAGCTGTCCGCCCCGGAAACGAACCTGGCCGTCGTCGACTACGTCGACCCTGTCCGACCGCGGCGTGACCCGCATCGACGCGATCGACAACCCCCAGCTGTGCCGGTGACCCGGCAGGTCGCGCAGACCGAGCACTGGTGAGCACCAGGAACGTCAGCAGCACCGTCAAGGTCGTCTACCGCCGCAGCACCCCAGCAGGCGGCATCGAGTGGCTCGGCGCGGACCTCGGAGCCCAGGTCGGGCCGCACTGGCTCGTGATCGGGTTCCTCGACCAGGGCACCTTCACGGTCTCCGGCCTGGCGGCGCTGCTCAGCCCGCACGACGGCGTCGTCGAGCAGCCGGCCGCAGGCCGCACCCGAGTCGTGCCGACACAGTGTCGTT
>JAEWCA010000337.1 GCA_023390875.1 Actinomycetes bacterium | reverse complement strand
ACCACGAGCCGGCCGCGTCGTCCCACGCGCGCCACAGGCGCGCGTCCGTCTGCACCCGCACGCGGGCCGAGTCGCCCGCGCCGAGCGTCACGGACGCCCAGCCGACCAGCCGCACGGGCTCGTCGGACGACGACGGCTCGAGGTACACCTGCACGACCTCGCGCGACTCCCGCTCACCCGTGTTGGTCACGGTGACGGAGACGGCGGGCGACGGCCCGCCGGTGGAGACGGACGCGTCGGTGTAGGACCACGTCGAGTAGCCGAGGCCGTGACCGAGCCAGAACGCGGGCGTCGGCGCGGTGCCGGCCCAGTGGCCGCGGTAGCCGATGAACGTGCCCTCGGTGTACTCGACGTCACCGTCGACCGGCGTCACGTCCCACGCGGGGGCGGCGCCGTCGGCGACGGGGAACGTCGTGACGAGGCGACCGGACGGCTCGATGTCGCCGAGCAGCGCGGCGGCGACCGCGTGGCCGCCCTCCTGGCCGGGCAGGCCGGCCCACAGCACGGCGTCGACCTCGTCGAGCCACGGCATGAGCACCGGGGTCGCGGCGTTCACCACGACGACCGTGCGGCGGGCCGCGGCGGCGACGGCGCTGACCAGCGCGTCCTGCGCGCCGGGGAGGGCGAGCGTCGACTTGTCGACGGACTCCGTCTCCTGCTCCTCGGTGAGCCCGACGACGACCACGGCGACGTCGGCACCCGCGGCCGCGGCGGCGGCCTCCGCGAGCACCTCGTCGACGGGCCGCGGCGCGGGACGCGCGACGAGCCCGAACAGCCCGACGCCCGCGAGCGGGTTGGCCGTGGCGTCGATGTCCTGGGCGCTGTCGACCACGTCGGTCGAGGCCGGCGGCCGCAGCACCACCGCGCCGTCGATGATGTCGTCACCCGACACGTCGACCGTGCCGAGCTCGACCGGCGGCGCGAGCATCTCCTCGGCGAACCCGCCGGACGACCGCAGCTCGAACCGGCGCGACGAGCCGCCGACCGTCAGGTCCCAGGCACCGACGCCGATGACGCCGACCTCGACGGGGCCCTCGGCCGCGACCCGGGCCCGCAGGCGGACCGTGGCGACCGGCTCGGTGAAGTCGTCGTCGAACCCGACCATGAGCGTCGAGGGCGCGTCGTGCCGCTCGTCGAGCACCGTGCCGTCGGCCGCGAGCAGCGTGACGTGCACGCCGGGGTTGCCGGTCGTCGGGTCGAGCACGAAGCCCGGCCGGGCGGCGACGGGCCGGTTGCGCACCTCGACACCGTCGACGACCTGCACCTGGTCGCCGAGCAGCGCGGTGAGGCCCTCCGCGACGCTGACCTGGTACGGCGGGTTGACCTGCGCCGAGCCGCCGCCCATGTCGATGGTCTCGAGCGCGTGCCGGCCGACGAGCGCGACCGTCGTGTCGCGCGCCAGCGGCAGGGTGTCGTCGTTCGTCAGAACCGTGATCCCGCGGGCGGCGAGCCGGGTGAGCTGCTCCCGACGGACGTCGCTGTCGGGCGCGGGCAGGTCGGCGGGGAGCTCGCGGACCTGGCCGAGCATGCCCACCCGGTCGGCGAGGACCAGCAGGCGGTGCACGTGCTCGTCGACCACGGACTCGTCGAGCTCACCGGCCCGGACCGCGTCGACGAGCGTCTGCCCCCACGGCCCGTCGGGCCCGGGCATCACCAGGTCCAGGCCGCCGGCGGCGGCGGGTGCGGCCGTCTTCGTCGCGAACCAGTCGGACATGATGAGGCCGGTGTAGCCCCACTCGCCCTTGACCACCTCGTTGATCACGTGGTCGTGCTCGGTCGCGGCGACGCCGTTGACGTCGTTGTACGCGGCCATCATCGACCACGGGTCCGACTCGGACGTCGCGATCTCGAACGGCAGCAGGTACAGCTCACGCAGCGTCTTGGCGTCGACCACCGAGTTCATGGTGTTGCGGGCCGTCTCCGACTCGTTCGCGACGAGGTGCTTGAGGCACGCGCCGATCGCGAGCTGCTGCAGGCCGCGCACGTACGACGCGGCGAGCTTGCCGGTGAGCAGCGGGTCCTCGGAGTACGCCTCGAAAAGGCGGCCGCCGAGCGCCGAGCGGTGCAGGTTGATCGTCGGGCCGAGCACCACGTGGATGTCCTGCGCGAGCGCCTCCTCGGCGAGCATGCGGCCCACCTCGGCGGTCGTCTCCTCGTCCCACGCGGACGCGAGCAGCGTCGCGTTGGGGAACAGGGCCACCTGGCGGCCGCCGCTGAACTTGAGGCCGCGCACGCCCGTGGGGCCGTCGGACAGGTTGATCTCGCCGAGCCCGATCGACTCCTCGGGGTGCAGCGTGAACGCGGCGGCCCCGGTGAGCAGGCGGACCTTCGTCTCGAGGTCGAGCTTGCCGACGAGCACGGTGGGGTCGATCGAGGACCGGGTCATCACTTCACCTTCTTGACGGGGATGATCGCGAGGGCTCCGACGAGCGTCAGTGCCGCCGCCGTGAGGTAGAGCAGGTCGTAGTTCTTCGCGGCGCCGCCGATGAGGATCGCGCCGAGGAACGGGGCGAGGGACTGGGGGCCGGCGTTGGCGATGTTGAACACGCCGAGGTCCTTCGCGGAGTCCTCCGGGTTGGGCAGGACGCCGATGACGAGCGCGAGGTCGACGCCCATGTAGATGCCGTACGCCGCGCCGAGGATCGCCTCGACGAGGTAGAAGCCGTTGACGCTGCCGACCTGGGTGAGCAGGCCGAGCCCGACGGCGAACAGCGCGGTCGACGCGAACACGAACACCTTGCGGCGGGCGAGCTTGTCGGACACGATCCCGGCGAGCTGGCCGACGACCACGAGCACGACCGTGTAGATCAGGACGCCCTTGAACACCACGGCGGTGGCCTCGGCGTCGGTCAGGCCCAGGTGGTCCTTCATCCAGAAGAACCGGAACGTCGAGAACATGAAGCTGCCGAGCACCAGCAGGAACCGGGAGATCCAGGCCCACGCGAAGTCGGGGTACCGGCGGGGGCTCAGCCAGAACGTTTCGAGCCACGCGCGGATGTTCATCGCGGGCGGGCGCTGCGGGAGCTTCTGGTCCGGCAGGACGAGCGAGTAGAGCAGCATGCCGACCACGCCGATCGCGGCGGGGACCATGAACAGCGGCAGCATCTGCGACGTGAACAGGCCCGCGACCCAGATGGACGCGAGGATGCCGACGTTCTGCATGACGCCGCCGAGCGCGCTGATCTTGGCGGTCTGCGACGGCGGCACCTGGTCGGCGATGGTGGCGAGGTAGGCCGCGAAGCAGGCGTTGGCGGCGAGCTGCGCGAGGAACCAGCCGATCAGCAGCGTCGGGACGTTGTCGCCGACGGCGATGACGAACAGGAACGCCGCGAGCCCGAGCGAGCCGCCGACCATCCAGGGCCGGCGACGACCCCAGCGGGACATGGTCCGGTCGGACAGCCGGCCGAACACGGGGTTGGCGATCAGGGCCGCGAGGGCGCCGACGCCGAGGATGAGGCCCTGCGCGGTGGTGGCCTGCTCGGGGCCGACGACCGCGGTGACCTTGATGGCCATGCTGACCATCACGGGCCCGAGCAGCGCGACGAACAGCGCGAGCTGGGCGAAGGCGAACGTCACGACGAACTTCTTGCCGACCGGGCGGGTGGGCGGCTCGATCGCGTACGGGGGGACGGGGCGCTCGTGCCCCGGGATGCCGGACGTGACGACCGCTGCCGGGGGCTCGGCGGTCACGTGGGTGGGCGGGCTGATCTGGTCGACCGCGTCCTGGGCCATCGTCGTTCTCCTGCTTCTGCGAGGGAGGAACTTGCGTGGGGGGAGGAGGGCCGATTTCTTCGAGCCGCTCGCTTATGCGTGTCACTGACGCGCGTCACTTGCGCGTGTCAGTAAGGTGGCACACGATGAGCGCGGTGCGCAAGATGTCCGATCCAGGAGGTTGCTGAGAGATGTCCGTCGACGGCCACCCCCGCCGCGTGACCAGCGCCGACGTCGCCCGGGAAGCCGGCGTCTCGCGCACCACGGTGAGCTACGTGCTCAACGAGACCCCCCACCAGAAGATCCCGGACGCCACCCGGCAGCGCGTCCTGCACGCCGTCGAGCGCCTCGGCTACGCGCCCTCCGCGACCGCGCGGGCCCTGCAGAGCGGCCGGTCCGACGTCGTCCTGTGCCTGCTGCCCGACTGGCCCATCGGCCCCGCGATGGGCACCCTCCTCGAGACGCTCTCCACGAGCCTCGCCGCCGAGGGACTCACGCTGTACGCCCACCCCCGCGCCGCCGGGCGGCCCGTCTCCGACGTCTGGCGCTCGCTCGGCCCTGCCGCCGTCGTGCTGTGGGACGAGCTCGACGACCACGAGGTCGCCGCGATGCGTGCGGCCGGCATCGCGGTCACGGTCGCCCTGCTGAGCCCGACCGGCCTGCACAAGGGGGAGCTGCTCGTCCCGCAGCAGCGCATCGGGCGCGTCCAGACCGAGCACCTCGCCGCCACCGGCCACCGCCGGCTCGGGTACGCCTACCCCGACGACCCGCGGGTCAAGGGCTTCGCCGAGCCGCGCCTCGACGGCGTCCGCACCGCGTGCGCCGACCTCGGGCTCGACGCCCCGGTGGTGCAGACCGTGGCCATGTCGCTCGACGCCGCCGGCGCCGCCGTGCGGTCCTGGGTCGGCTCCGGGGTGACCGGCGTGTGCGCGTACAACGACGACGTCGCGCTCGCCGTCCTCGCCGGGGCCCGCTCCGTGGGCGTCGCCGTGCCGGACGACCTCGCCGTCATCGGGGTCGACGACATCCCCGCCGCGCCGTTCGCGTCACCCCCGCTGACGACGGTCGACTCCGACCAGGGCGTCGTCGCGCAGTACATCGCCGCGCTCGTCACGCGGCAGCTGTCCGGCAAGCCGCTGCCGCCCCGGCCCGGGTCGGACGTCATCCACCTGGTGCGGCGCGAGTCGGCCTGACGGTCGCACCGTGCCGCGGGCGCGCACCCTGGGCCGGCAGCCCGGGCGTGGCCCGTGTCAGCGGTCGAGCAGCCCGCCGCCCACCCACGACCGGATCGCGGTCACGTCGCCGGGGCTGAGCTCCATCCGGGCACCCCGGCACAGGCTGACCACGTAGTCGGCCCACGCCCCCGCCAGCCCGGTCGCCGACACGGCGGACGTCAGCTCGAGCCCGCCGTACAGCACGCACGCGATGACGTAGTCGACCGTCGCCCGGCCGACGGCGGCGCCCGCCTCCTGGCACACGTCCCGCACGCGCTTCGACGTCGCCGCCCGCTCGAACGGGTGCAGCCTGAGGTCCGCCGCCAGCGACTCGAGGAGCACCCGGTAGTTCGCCTGGCTGAGGCCGGGGGTGTCGGTGACCTTGACGACCTGCTGCTGCAGCTCGGTCGGGTCGGTGTCCGCGACCGCGCCCGGCAGGTCGGCCTCGCCGAACCGGGCCGGGTCCCAGACGAAGCCGGGCGGTCGGGACGACGCCCCGACCTCCGGGACCGTCCGGGTCAGCCACGCGAAGAACCCGCCCGGCCCCCACCCGGTCGTCGCCAGGTTCGGGTCGGCCTTCTGGGCGACCTGCGCGACGACGCCCAGGGGGAGCGGACGGTCGGCCGAGCGGACGCGCTGCAGGATCGCGCGGTGCGCGGGGGTCGTGACCGGCCGCACCGGGACGGTGGCCGGCTCGGCGTCGTCGGCCGCGAGGGCCGGGGACGGCACGACGGCCTCGGGTGCGGGCGCGTCCGCCGGGCGCGCGTCGGCGCGTGTGGAGGTGTCGGCGGGCTGGTCGCCGAGACCGGTCGACAGGCCGTTGACCAGCGACGACGAGGTCACCAGCTCCGCCAGGTCGTCGGCCGTGATCACGGTGTCCGCGACAGCCCGGTACGCGCTCGCGGCCGGACCCGCGGTGATGATCGTGACCCGCCGGTCGGCGGCCCGGCACCGCAGCGCGAGCGGAGTGAAGTCGGCGTCGGCCGACACGATGACGAACTCCTCGTACCGGGTGGCCGCCGCGAGCGCGTCGACCGCGTCGAGCACGAGGTTGATGTCGGCGCTGCTCTTGCCCTGCTGGGTGAGCGACGGGCAGTCGACCACCTGGAACCCGGCGCGCGTGAAGTTCGGGCGGTACCGCGAGAACACCGACGGGTTGAGGTAGCAGGCCCGGACGAGGAACCGGCGCGAGAAGTCGCCGTCCGGGTCGGTGCCCTGCTCCAGCTCGGACAGCCAGTGGCCGGGGTCCGTCGCGAACGCCTCCGCGGCGTCCGGGTCGAGGCGGCGCAGCCCGATGTAGACGTTGTCGAAGTCGACGAACAGCGCGCAGCGGTACCGGCGGTCGGAGCCGCTCGGCGAGGCGTCGGTCGTGGTCACGCCCCCATCCTGGCGGTTCGCCGCGCGCCGCGCGGGTCGGCGCCGGGCGGCCGCAGGCTCCTTGTGTGCTGCGTTCTTGTCGCAGGGCAGCAAGAACGCAGCACACAACGGCTCCCCGATGGCGGAGGCGCTGCGGCGCGCGGGGGGAGGGGACGGGAGGCGAGGGCCCGCCGGCGTCGCCGCGGCGCGCCGGTCAGACCGGTTCGGGGGCGTCCTGGGCGTCGGTGTGGGCGATGTGCCGCAGCTGGTGCCAGATGAGCACGACGAACACGGCCGACCCGACGAACGCGAACCAGAACGGTGCCGTCACCCCGCGGTGCTGCGCGAGCAGGCCGCCGATCGCGGACCCGATGACGAGCCCGCCGAACACCCCGACGAGGTTGACGCTGCCGACCCGCCCCTGCAGCGCGGTGGGTACGGACCGCTGCCGCACGGTCACCGACGTGGTGCCCCACACGAACGCGTGCAGGCCGAACACGAAGAAGATGACGAACGCGACCGCCGGGGTCCTCGTGAGCGCGAGGCCGAGGTGCGTGAGGGTCTCGACGATGAGGCCGATCCGCATGAGGTTCGCGAGGCTGACCCGCCGCGTGACCCAGCCGTACGACAGCGTCCCGAGGAGCCCGCCGAGCGCGCCGACGGTCGTGATGAGACCGAACCCGACGGCGCCGAGCCCGAGCTGCCGGTGCGCGTACAGCACGAGCACCGACCAGGCGGCACCCCACGTGACGTTGAAGATGAAGATCGTCAGCACGAGCGTGCGGACGGCCGCGTGGTGCACGACCCAGCGGATGCCCTCGGCGATGTCGGCGACGATGTGCGACCGGTGCGCGGGCTCCGTCCGGTGCGGTGGCAGCTGGACGCGCGACACCATGACGGCGCCGAGCACGACGAGCGCCGCCTCGGACGCGAACGGCAGCGCCTGCCCGGCGGCGAACAGGACGGCGCCGATCGGCGGTCCGACGAGCTGGTTGACGGTGACGAACCCGGCCTGGATGCGGGAGTTCGCGACGGCGAGGTCGTCGCGGTGCACGAGCATCGGCACGAGCGTGCTCGACGCGTTGTCGGCGAACGTCTCGGCGGTGCCGAGCAGGAACATCGCGACCAGGACGAGCGCGATCGACGCGACGTCGGTGAAGACGGCGGCCGCCAGCAGCACGAGCACCACGGCGCGCATGAGGTCGACCGTGATGACGAGCCGCCGCCGGTCGAGCCGGTCGGTGAGCGCGCCGGCCCACAGGCCGAACAGCAGCGGCGGCAGCCACTGCAGCAGCGCGGCGAGCGCGACGAGGAACGCGTCCTGCGTGCGGGACGCCACGAGCAGCGGTCCGGCGGCGATGACGATGCCGTCGCCGAGGTTCGTCGTCCACGACGACGCGAGCAGCCACCGGAACCCGCGGCCGAGCCGGGGCGGCACCACGACGTCGACGATCCGGCTCACAAGGGGGAGAGGCTACGCGTCGGTACGGTCGGGGTCACGTGCGTTGTCGCCCGTGCAGGTCAGGGCCTCACCACGCGGACTCGTCGTAGCCGCTGGGCACCGGGCCGTGCCGCCAGACGGGGGAGCCGGGCGGCTTGACGACCGTGACGGTGCCCGACGGCGACGGCAGGTCGACGAGGTACGGCGCGGGATCCGGCGCGTCGGGCGGCCCCGCGTCCGCCGACCGGGGCGCCGCGAGCAGCCACGTCGCGAGCTGCGCGAGGGACAGCTC
>JAEWCA010000327.1 GCA_023390875.1 Actinomycetes bacterium | reverse complement strand
ACCTCACGCACCACGCGTGCGGCGAGCGCGACGAGGTAGCCGGCCGACTGGTGGTCGGGCGAGGCGGACGGGTCGGCCGCGGACGCGCTGACGGCGGCCGGCGACACGACGTACGACGCGGCCGACGCCTGCAGCACGCGCTCGGTGAGGCCGCCGTGGCGGCGTTCCTCGGTCAGCTCGACGAGGCCGTGCGCCTCGAGTGCCTTGAGGTGGTAGTTGACCTTCTGGCGTGCGATGCCGACCCGGGCGGCGAGCCCGGCGGCGGAGGCCGGGACGGCGAGCTCACGGAGCAGCCGTGCCCGGACCGGGTCCAGCGCGGTGGCCGCAGCCCCCGCGTCCTCGATGACCTCGACGTCCTGCATGACCCCAACGTCGCATTGACAAACAATCTTGTCAAGGGCTGCCGCTGCCCGCCGCACCGGGATGACGAGCCCGCCGCGCGCGCCCGCGAACCGGGGCGGAACGGGGCGCTAACCTGCGGCAATGACCGCGGATCGCCGGCTCGGCGAGTTCCTCCGGGCCCGCCGACAACGGCTGCAGCCCGAGGACGTCGGCCTCGCGGCGGGCCCAGGGCAGCGCCGGGTCGCCGGGCTGCGGCGCGAGGAGGTCGCGATCCTGGCCGGCGTCAGCACCAGCTACTACCTGCGCCTCGAGCAGGGCCGCGACGTCCGGCCGTCCCCCCAGGTGCTCGGCGCGCTCGCGCGGGCGCTCCGGCTGGACCCGGTCGCCACCGCCCACCTCGAGAGCCTGGCGCGACCCGCGGGCCGTGCCGAGGCGCCGGGGCGCGCGGACGTCGTCGACGACGCGACGCGCTGGCTGATCGACTCGTGGGTGCACACGGCGGCCGTCGTGCACAGCCGGTACGTCGACGTGCTGGCGTCGAACGCGCTGGCACGTGCGCTCCACCCGGGCTTCCGCGTCGGCGTGAACAGCGTGATCTCATTGTTCGTCGACCCGACCGAGCGGTACTTCCACGCGGACTGGGAGGCGCTCGCGGCGCGGTCCGTCGCGCTGCTGCACGCCTCGACCGAGAACCGCGCCGACGCGCGGCTCGACGCGCTCGTGGCGCACGCGTCGGCCAGCAGCCCGCTGTTCCGCGAGCTGTGGGAGCGGCAGGACGTGGTGCGGGTCGGCAACGGGGTGCACGAGCTCCGGCACCCCCCGCGTCGGCGACCTCACCCTGAACTACCTGCGCCTGCCGCTGGTCGGCACGGACGGGCAGTCGCTGTTCCTGTACTTCGCCGAACCGGGGTCGCCGAGCGCGTCGGCCATGGCGGAGCTGGCCCGTCCTGGGTGGGTCCAGCAGGGACAGGATGAGACGTCGCCCGAGGTCTAGCGTCACGCGTGTGGACCTCCATCTGGCGGGCAAGGTCGCAGTCGTCACCGGTGCGAGCAAGGGCATCGGGCTGGCCGTCACGCGGGCGCTCGTCGCCGAGGGCGTGAACGTCGTCGCGGCGGCGCGGTCGATCACCGACGAGCTCGTCGCGCTCGCGGACACGGGCCACGTGCTGGCCGTGCCGATCGACCTCGCGGACGCCGACGCACCCGCGGAGCTCGTGTCCCGCTCGTCGCACTTCGGTGGGCTCGACGTCGTCGTCAACAACGTCGGCGCCGTCACGCCGCGCACCACGGGCTTCCTCGACGTCACCGACGACGACTGGCACGCGACGCTCAACCTCACGCTGATGGCGGCGGTCCGCACGACCCGTGCCGCGATCCCGCTGCTCCTCGAGCGGGGCGGCGGGAACGTCGTGACGATCTGCTCCGTCAACGCGTACCTGCCGGATCCCGGGGTCATCGACTACTCGGCGACCAAGGCGGCCGTCTGGAACCTGTCGAAGTCGCTGTCGAAGGAGTTCGGCCCGCGCGGGCTGCGGTTCAACACGGTGAGCCCCGGCCCGGTCGCGACGCCCCTGTGGCTGGGTGAGCACGGCGTCGCCGCGACGGTGGCGCAGAGCATGGGCGTCTCGGCGGACGAGGCCCGGCGCCGCATCATCGAGGGCGCGGGCGGGTTCTCCACCGGGCGGTTCACGGAGCCCGAGGAGGTCGCCGACCTGGTGCTGCTGCTCGCGAGCGACCGCGCGGGCAACGTCACGGGCGCCGACTTCCTCATCGACGGCGGTTTCACCAAGGAACTCTGACCGCCCACTCCCACCGACGCACCGAGGAGCCCCGCATGGTGAGCACGCCTGTCGTCTTCGTCCACGGCCTGTGGATCCACTCGTCCGCGTGGGCACCGTGGCTGGAGCTGTTCGCCGAGCACGGGTACGACGTGAGCGCACCGGGCTGGCCGGGCGACGCCGACACCGTCGAGGAGACCCGCGCCCGCGCCGACGCGCTCGACGACGTGGGGATCGAGCAGATCTGCCACCACTACGCCGACCACATCGACACGCTCGCGACCAAGCCGATCGTCGTCGGGCACTCCTTCGGCGGCCTGATCGCCCAGGAGCTGCTCGCGAACGACCTGGCCGTCGCGGCCGTCGCGATCGACCCGGCACCCATCAAGGGCGTCAAGACGCTGCCGTTCTCGCAGCTGCGCTCGGGCTTCCCGGTGCTCGGGAACCCGGCGAACAAGAAGCGGACCGTCTCGCTCACCGCGAAGCAGTTCCGGTACAGCTTCGGCAACGCGATCTCGCAGGAGGAGTCCGACGCGCTGTTCGAGGCGTGGACCATCCCGGGACCCGGGCGGCCGCTGTTCGAGGACGCCACCGCCAACTTCTCGCGGCACTCGCCCGCCCGGGTCGACACGCACCTGGCCGTGCGCGGGCCGCTGCTGCTCATGTCGGGCGACCAGGACCACACCGTGCCGAAGGCGGTCACCCTCGAGGTCGCCAAGCTGTACGAGGACAGCCCCGGCTCGGTCACCGAGTACCACGAGCTGCCCGGTCGGGGTCACTCGCTCACGATCGACTCGGGGTGGCGTGACGTCGCGGACGTCGCGCTCGCGTGGCTCGCGTCGAAGCAGCTCGGCGTGCCGGAGCCGGCCGCCGGCTGACGGACCGGCCGGCACGCGGCCGGCACG
>JAEWCA010000323.1 GCA_023390875.1 Actinomycetes bacterium | reverse complement strand
CGTGCCGGCCGGCCGGGCGGCGGCGGGCGGCAGCGGAGGTCAGGCGGGCGCGTGGGGTGCGGGGTGCGCGCCCGGTGCGTCCGGGAGGGGCAGAGGCAGCACGTCGAGGTAGATCCGGACCGTGCGTCGCCCGGCCGTCTCGCCGGCCTGCTTGCGGCTCTTGGCGGCGTCGATGTGCTCGGACAGGACGCGTTGCAGCTCGACGATGAGGTCGTGGGTCTCGTCCGGCGTGAGGTCGGACGTGATGCGGTCGTTGATCTCCGACTCCTCCCACCCCGGCTCGTCCTCGGTGCGGGACATCGCCCGCGACAGGACCTCGGCGCGGTCGGCGATCACCGACTGCAGCAGGGCACGCGCGGCGGGGGCGGTCGCGGGGTCGCGGAGCATCTGCCGTCCGTCGATCGAGAAGCCGACCGCGCGCCACCACCGCTCGCGGCCGCTCGCGTGGTCGGGGTCGTCCTCGACGAAGCCGTGCTTCTCGAGCTGTCGCAGGTGGTAGCTCGTCTGGCCGCTGCTCTCCCCCAGCTGCCGGCCGAGCTGCGTCGCGGTCGACGGCCCCTGCTCGCCCAGCAGGTTGTACATCGCGGTCCGCAGCGGGTGCGCGAACACCTTGAGCGCCTCCGGCCCGATGGCGGGCTCGGAGAACAGCGGGGTCTTGCGGTCAGCCATATGCAGAGATACCTTTGCAGAGTCTTCTTTGCAGAGCATGCTCTGCAAAAGTTCCTCGTTGATCGTAGCCCCGGAGGACGTCATGACCCACCACACCGAGCCGCTCGGCAGCCGCTTCACCGCGCACCTCACGTCCACCGGGCTCGCGAACCTCGGCGACGGCGTCGTGCAGACCGGCGTCCCGCTCGTCGCCCTCACCCTCACCCGCTCCCCCGCGCTCATCGCGCTGCTGACCGCGGCCGCCTGGCTCCCGTGGCTCGTGGGCGGGCTCATGGCCGGCGTGGTCGTCGACCGCCGCGACCGCCGCGTCGTGCGCGCGCCCGCCCTCGGAGCGCGCGCCGCGATCCTCGCCGCCGCCGTCGTGGTCGTCGCGAGCGGGCACCTGACGATGGCGTTCCTGGTGGCGCTGTCGCTCGCGTACGGCGTCACCGAGGTGTTCGCCGACCTCGCGGGCGGCGCGATCACGCCCGACCTCGTCCCCCGGACCCGGCTGCAGGCCGCCAACGGGCGGCTGCTCGCCGTCGAGCAGGTCGCCAACGCGTTCCTCGGCGCCCCCGTCGCCGGTGCGGTGCTCGCGCTCGGGTCCGGCTGGGTGTTCGGGGTGCCCGCCGGGCTCGCCGTCGGCGCGGTCGCGCTCGTGCTGCTCGGCATCCGCGGGTCGTACGAGCACGCCGCCGACGACGGCCCGCAGCACGTGGGCGCCCAGGTCCGCGAGGGCGTGACGTTCCTGCTGCACCACCCGGTGCTCCGGCCGCTGCTCATCAGCGGCGGGCTCATGAACATGGCGTCGACCGCGTACTTCTCGGTGTTCGTGCTGTGGGTGGTCGGCGACGAGTCGCGCGTCGGCATGACGCCGCAGACCTACCCGCTCGTCCTCACCGTGCTCGCCGTCGGCGCCGTCGTCGGGTCGGTGCTCGCCGAGCCGCTCGGACGGTTCGTCCCCGAGGTCCGGCTCATGCTCGGGTGCTGGCTCTCCAACGCGGCGCTGCTCGTCGTCCCGGTCCTCGTCCCGACCGTGCCCGCGCTGTGCGTCACCGCCGCGCTGCTCGGGCTCACCAACACGCTCGGCAACGTCATCGGGCAGTCGATGCGGCAGCGGATCGTGCCCGCCGGGATGCTCGGCCGCACGAGCGGCGCCGCGCGGACCGTCGCGTTCGGGCTCATGCCCGTCGGGGCGCTGCTCGGCGGGGCCGTCGCCGAGCAGTGGGGGCTGCCGACCGTGTTCTGGGGCGCGACCGCCGTGTCGCTGCTCGCCGCGCTGTACGTGTCGCTCGTGCTGCGGCAGCGGATGGTCGACGACGCGGAGGCGGCGGTCGTCGTCCGGGCCGCGACCGACGCGGAGGAGCCCGTGCCCGTGGCGGCGTGACCGCTGAGGAACGACCGACGGCCGGCCCCGGGAGCCCCCGGGACCGGCCGTCGTGACGTACCGGATCAGGCCAGCAGGTCGTGGCGGATGATCGTCGCCTCGCGCCCCGGGCCGACCCCGACCGACGAGATGCGCGTGCCGCTGATCTCCTCGAGGTGCAGCAGGTACCGCTGGGCGGCCTTCGGCAGGTCGTCGAAGTCGCGCGCGCCGCTGATGTCCTCGGTCCAGCCGTCCAGGTACTCGTACACCGGCTGGGCGTGGTGGAAGTCCGACTGGTCGTCGGGCATCTCGTCGAACCGCCGTCCGCCCACGTCGTACGCGACCGCGACCGGGATGCGGTCCCGGCCGGTGAGCACGTCGAGCTTCGTCACCACGAGGTCCGTGAGGCCGTTGACGCGGCTCGCGTACCGGACCACGACCGAGTCGTACCAGCCCGTGCGGCGCGGGCGGCCCGTCGTCGTGCCGAACTCGCCGCCCGTCTGGCGCAGCCACTCACCGTCGTCGTCCAGCAGCTCCGTCGGGAACGGGCCCTCGCCGACGCGCGTCGTGTACGCCTTCGCGACCGCCACGACGCGGTCGATGCGCGTCGGCCCGACGCCCGAGCCCGTGCACGCGCCGCCGGCCGTCGCGGACGACGACGTGACGAACGGGTACGTGCCGTGGTCGATGTCGAGCATCGTCGCCTGGCCCGCCTCGAACACGAGCGTCTTGCCGTCGTCGAGCGCGCGGTTGAGCAGCAGCGGCGTGTCCGCGACGTACGGGCGCAGGCGGTCGGCGTGCTTGAGCAGCTCCTCGACCGTCTCGTCCACCGTGATCGCACGGCGGTTGTAGACCTTGACCAGCAGGTGGTTCTTGCCCTCGAGGGCGCCCTCGACCTTCTGGCGCAGGATCTTCTCGTCGAACAGGTCCTGGATGCGCACGCCGACGCGGTTGATCTTGTCCGCGTACGTGGGGCCGATGCCGCGGCCCGTCGTGCCGATGCGGCGCTTGCCGAGGAACCGCTCCGTGACCTTGTCGACCGTGCGGTTGTACGGCGCGATCACGTGCGCGGCCGACGAGACCACCAGGGCCGACGTGTCGACGCCCCGGCCCTCGAGCGCGTCGATCTCCTCGAACAGCACCTCGATGTCGACCACGACGCCGTTGCCGATCACCGGCACGACGCCCGGCGAGAGGATGCCCGACGGCAGCAGGTGCAGGGCGTACTTCTCGCCACCGATGACGACCGTGTGCCCGGCGTTGTTGCCGCCGTTGAACTTCACGACGTAGTCGATCTGCGAGCCGAGCTGGTCGGTCGCCTTGCCCTTGCCCTCGTCGCCCCACTGGGCCCCGAGCACCACGACGGCCGGCATCTGAACACCACCTTCACCCTGCCTGCGGTCGGGAGCCACGGCGGAAGCGTCGTCGCTTGCACGCGGACCCGGGCACGGGCGGCAGTGACCCGGTACCTCCGAGAGGGTACCGGACGGTCAACATCCGGTCATGGGCGGTCCATCGCCGGGCACACCGTGGGGCGGGCTCGACGGTGGTGCGGCGGCGTGCGCCCTCTGCCGTCGCACGCACGGTGAGGCGGCCGTCCGTCGTCCAGCGAGCGCGACCCCGCCGGGCGTCAGCGGAGCTCGGCGACCTCCGCCGCGGACGTCCCCGAGTCGACGAGGAACTGCGCGCACCGCTCCGCCTCGTCGCCCTCGCCGATCGCCTCGGCAGCCTCCGCGAGCGCGAGCAGCGCCCGCAGGAAGCCCTGGTTCGGCGCGTGGTCCGCCGGGATCGGGCCGCGCCCGCGCCAGCCCGAGCGGCGCAGCGCGTCGAGACCGCGGTGGTAGCCGGTCCGCGCGAACGCGTACGCCGCCACCGGGTCGCCGTCGTCCGACAGCGCACGCTCCGCGAGCAGTGCCCACACCAGCGACGACGCGGGTGCGACGGCCACGACGTCGCGGGGGGACGAGCCCGCCGAGAGCGCGGCGCGGGCGTCGCCGTCCGGGCCGTCGGCCGGCAGCAGGGTGGGGGCGGGACCGTCCAGGAGGTTCTCGTGGCTCATGCGGCCAGTCTCCCCCAGTCGACCCCCACGTCCACGGCACCGCTCACCAGCGACGTCGCCCGACCGGTTGAACACGTGTCCGCTCCGGGTGCGGACCCGTGGGAGCGCAACTACAGTCGACCCGCCGACTCCCCCGGTCGGCGCCCGTTGCCCCATGGGCACCTCGAGCACAGGTGACCAGCATGATCGAGATCTCCACGTCCTCGACGACCACGACCCTGGTCGTCACCGGCGACCTGGACCTGGCCGAGCGCGACCAGTTCCCCGAGATCGCCGCGCGCGTGGTCGGACTGCGCCGCCAGCTCCTCGTGATCGACATGTGCGGCGTCACGTTCATGGACTCCACCGGCGCCGCGTTCCTCATCTCGCTCGCCGACGCCGGACGGCGGCGGGGCGGCGCGACGGTGCTGCGCGGGACCGACCCCCGCGACCTGTTCGTGCTCGAGATCTGCGGTGCGCTCGAGCTGTTCCGGATCGACCAGGACCACCGGTGCACCGAGGTCAGCGGGTCGTCCGGCTTCGTCCGCCCGAACGGCGCGCCGACGCCCGCCTGACGTCCTGCGCGGAGCGAGCGCTCAGCGCGCCCCCGGCGGCAGCACGCCCGGCCGGACACGGGCCCAGACGAGCTTGCCGCCGCGCGACTGGCGCCAGCCCCAGTCGGCGAGCCGCTCGACGATCTGCATGCCGAACCCGCCGACGCGCCCGGGGTGCCCGTCCGTGGTGACCGGAGGCGCGGGGTTGCCGTCCTCGACCTCGATCCGCAGCCCGTCGCCCGTGTCGTACAGCTGCAGCGACACGTGCCCGTACCCGTGCAGGACGGCGTTCGCGACGAGCTCGGACACCACGAGCTCCGCGTTCGCGGCCTCCGGGATGTCCCACGCCTGGCACGTGCGGACCACGGCGTGCCGGGCGCGGCCGATCGACGCGGGCTCGCTCGGCAG
>JAEWCA010000419.1 GCA_023390875.1 Actinomycetes bacterium | reverse complement strand
CCACCGCCGCGCTCGGCGCCGCCCCGGCGTCCGCCGCCGACCGCACCGCCGCCCTCGTCGGCGACCTCCAGAGCGAGCTCGGCTGCACCGAGGACTGGCAGCCCGCGTGCGCCGTGACCGAGCTGGCCCCGGACGGCGCCGGCCACTACACGGCCGACCTCCAGGTGCCTGCCGGCACGTGGCACTACAAGGTCGCGATCGACGACGCCTGGGACGAGTCGTACGGGGGCGACGGCGGCAGCGCCGACACCCCGCTCACGGTCGCCGGGCCGTCGACGATCCGGTTCACGTACGACGACACCACGCACCGCACCGCGCTCACCCCGCTCGACCTCGCGGGCGACTACACGGCGGCCGACGACGCGATCGTCGCCGACCCGGTGCGCGACCCCGGCGCGGGCAACACGTTCTACTTCGCCATGACCGACCGGTTCGCGAACGGGGACCCGGCGAACGACACGGGCGGCCTGAGCGGCGACCGCCTGACCACGGGCCTCGACCCGACCGACAAGGGCTTCTACCACGGCGGCGACCTCGCGGGCCTGCGCGACAAGCTCGACTACATCGAGGGCCTGGGCACCACGGCGATCTGGCTGACGCCGTCGTTCAAGAACCGCCCGGTCCAGGGCACCGGCGCGAACGTGTCCGCCGGGTACCACGGCTACTGGATCACGGACTTCACGCAGATCGACCCGCACCTCGGCACGAACGCCGAGCTGCAGGCGCTGATCGCGGACGCGCACGCGCGCGGCATCAAGGTGTACTTCGACATCATCACGAACCACACCGCGGACGTCATCGACTACGCGCAGCAGAAGTACGACTACATCCCGCAGAGCAAGACGCCGTACAAGGACGCGGACGGGAACGTCTTCGACCCGCACACGTACGCGGGCGGCGACACGTTCCCGGCCATGGACCCCGCGACGTCGTTCCCGTACACGCCGGTGCTCAAGCCGGGCGACGAGCACGTCAAGGTCCCCGACTGGCTCAACGACGTCACGCTGTACCACAACCGGGGTGACTCGACCTACAGCGGTGAGTCGACGACGTACGGCGACTTCTCGGGCCTCGACGACCTCATGACCGAGAACCCGAAGGTCGTGGACGGGTTCGTCGACGTCTACGACGGCTGGGTGGACCTGGGCGTCGACGGCTTCCGCATCGACACCGCGAAGCACGTGAACTTCGAGTTCTGGCAGAAGTTCACGACCGCGGTGCACGCGCACGCCACCGCACAGGGCAACCCCGACTTCTTCATGTTCGGCGAGGTATACGACGCCGACCCCGTCAAGCTCGCGCCCTACCTGCGCGACAGCGACATGGACGCCGTCCTCGACTTCACGTTCCAGTCCGCGGCGTCGAACTACGCGCGCGGCGCGTCGGCCGGCCTGCTGCACACGCTGTACCAGGGCGACGACCGGTACACGACGCCGACGACGAACGCGCAGGCCCTGCCGACGTTCCTCGGCAACCACGACATGGGCCGCATCGGCTACTTCGTCAAGGACGGCTCCGACCCGCAGGCGCGCTCCGAGCTCGCGCACGACCTCATGTTCCTGTCGCGCGGCCAGCCGGTCGTCTACTACGGCGACGAGCAGGGCTTCGAGGGCGCCGGGTCGATGAACGGCAGCGACAAGGACGCCCGGCAGGACATGTTCGCGACCCAGGTCGACGAGTACGCGAACCAGCCGCTGCTCGACGGCACGACGGCCGGCTCGGTGGACCGCTACGACACCGACAGCGTGCTCTACCAGCACATCAAGGCGCTCGCCGAGCTCCGGCAGAGCACGCCGGCCCTCCAGGACGGCGCGCAGATCGAGCGGTACTCGAACGGTGCCGTGTACGCGTTCAGCCGCGTCGACGCGACCGAGAAGGTCGAGCACCTCGTCGCGCTCAACAACGGCACGTCGCCGACGACGGTCACGATCGACACGCTCACGCCCGGCGCGCACTTCGACGCGCTGTACGGCACGACGACGGGTGCGACGGCTGCGGCCGACGGCACGGTGTCGGTGACGATCCCCGCGCTCGGCGCGATCGTCCTGAAGGCCGACGCGCAGGTCGGCGCGCCGGCCTCGGCGCGCCCGGTGTCGGTGACGGCTCCGGCCCCCGGTGCCGGCCTGAGCGGTCAGGTCCCGGTGACCGCGGACGTGCCCGACGACGTCTGGAGCCAGACGTCGTTCGCGTACCGCGTGGTCGGCGACGACACGTGGACGCCGCTCGGCACGGCCGAGACGACCGCCCCGGGCGTGTTCGCGGACCTCGACGGGCTCGCCCCCGGCACGCTCGTCGAGTACCGCGCCGTCACGGTCGACGCCGCGGGCGACAAGGCGGCGGGCTCGACCTTCGCGTCGGTCGGCAACCGGGTCGACGGCGAGGAGACGACCGGCGGCGGCGGAGGCGGCGGCGACCTGCTCGTCACCGTGCCCGGCAGCCACAACTCCGAGATGACGTGTCCGGGCGACTGGCAGCCCGACTGCGAGGCCGCGAAGCTCACGCAGTTCTCGAACGGCATCTACCACGGCACGTTCGACCTGCCCGCGGGCACGTACGAGTACAAGGTCGCGGTGGGCGGCTCGTGGGACGAGAACTACGGCGCGGGCGGCGCGCCCGGCGGCGCGAACGTGACGTACACGCTCGCCGCCGACGGTCCCGTGACGTTCTACTACGACCCGGTGACCCACTGGTTCACGTCGACCGCGCAGGGTCCGATCCTCACGGTCCCCGGGTCGACGAACAGCGAGCTCGGCTGCGAGGGTGACTGGGCCCCCGACTGCCTCGCGACGCTGCTCGAGGACCCGGACGGCGACGGCACGTACACGTTCACCACGGACAAGCTGCCCGAGGGCGCGTACGAGGTGAAGGTCGCGCACAACCTGTCCTGGGACGAGAACTACGGCGCCGGCGGCGCCCCCGGCGGCGCGAACATCCCGTTCTCGGCGCCCGGTGGCAAGCCCGTGACGTTCTCCTACGTGCTCGCGACGCACGTCCTCACCGTCGAGGTGAGCGAGCCGCCCCTGCCGGGCACCGGCCAGTCGCTCGCGCACTGGGTCGACGCGTCCACCATCGCGTGGCCGGCGAACCTGGTGCCGGCCGGCACCGACCCGACGACCCTGTCGTGGCAGCTGCACTCCTCGGCGACGGGCGCGCTCGCGGTCGTCGACGGAGCGGTCACGGGCGACGACGGCTCCCCGGTGCCGCTCGCGTACGACGCGGCCGGGCTCACCGACAAGCAGCTCAAGCGGTTCCCGCAGCTCGCCGGATCGGTCGCGCTCCACGTCGGCGCGGACAAGAAGGCCGTCAAGGAGCTGCTGCGCGGCGAGCTGCTCGTCACTCAGGCCGCCGCGGACGGCACGCTGCAGGCCGCGACGGGCGTGCAGATCCCGGGCGTGCTCGACGACCTGTACGCGAAGGCGGCCGGTAAGCGGGCGCTCGGCACCACGTGGTCCCGCGGGGTCCCGCACCTCGCGGTGTGGGCGCCGACCGCGCAGGACGTCGACCTGCTCGTCTGGCCCGCGACGAAGGCGGGGCTCGACACGTCCGGCACGCCGACGCGTGTCGCCGCGCACCGCGAGTCGGACGGCTCCTGGACGGTCGACGGCAGGAAGCAGTGGGCCGGCGCCGCGTACCTGTGGGAGGTCACGGTCTTCGCGCCGACCACGGGCAAGGTCGAGGTCAACCAGGTCACGGACCCCTACTCGGTCGCGCTGACCCTCAACAGCACGCACTCGGTGCTCGTCGACCTGGCCGACAAGGCGTTCCGGCCGAAGGCGTGGGAGAAGGCGAAGCAGCCGGTCGTCAAGCCCGTGGACCAGACGATCTACGAGCTGCACGTGCGCGACTTCTCGATCTCGGACACCACGGTCCCGGCCGCCCACCGCGGCACGTACCTGGCGTTCGCGGACCGCAGCGCGGGCACGACGCACCTGCGTGAGCTCGCCGACGCGGGCCTCACGACCGTGCACCTGCTGCCGACGTTCGACATCGCGTCCATCGAGGAGGACCGCAGCAAGCAGGCCACCCCGGCGTGCGACCTCGCGTCGTACCCGCCGGACTCCGACCAGCAGCAGGCGTGCGTGACGGCCGTGGCGGCCACCGACGGCTTCAACTGGGGCTACGACCCGCTGCACTGGCAGGCGCCCGAGGGCTCGTACGCGGTGCACCAGGAGGGCGGCGGCCGCGTCGCCGACTTCCGCACCATGGTCGGCGCGCTGCACGCGGACGGCCTGCAGGTGGTGCTCGACCAGGTGTTCAACCACACCACGGCGAGCGGGCAGAACCCCGGCTCGGTGCTCGACAGGGTGGTGCCGGGGTACTACCAGCGGCTCAACGCCACGGGTGCGGTCGAGACGTCGACGTGCTGCCAGAACGTCGCCACGGAGCACGCCATGGCCGGCAAGCTCATGGTCGACTCGGTCGTCACGTGGGCGAAGGACTACAAGGTCGACGGCTTCCGCTTCGACCTCATGGGTCACCACTCCGTCGACAACATGAAGGCGGTCCGCAAGGCGCTCGACGCGCTGACCGTGCGCAAGGACGGCGTGAACGGCAAGAACGTCTACCTGTACGGCGAGGGCTGGAACTTCGGCGAGGTGGCGGACAACGCGCTGTTCACGCAGGCGACGCAGGGTCAGCTCGGCGGGACGGGCATCGGCACGTTCTCCGACCGGCTGCGCGACGCGGTCCGCGGCGGCGGCCCGTTCGACGCCAACCCGCGCATCCAGGGCTTCGGCTCGGGCGGCGGGACCGACCCGAACGGCGACCCGGTCAACGGCTCCGCGGCCGACCAGGCGGCCCGCGCGCAGCACGACGCGGACCTCGTGCGGCTCGGCATGGCGGGCAACCTGCGCGACTTCGCGTTCCAGACGAGCGCGGGGACCGTGCAGAAGGGCAGCGAGATCGACTACAACGGCCAGCCCGCGGGCTACGCGGACTCGCCGGAGGAGGTCGTCACGTACGTCGACGCGCACGACAACGAGACCCTGTGGGACTCGCTGACGTACAAGCTGCCGACGTCGACGCCGATGGCCGACCGGGTGCGGATGAACACGGTCAGCCTCGCGACGACGGCTCTGGCGCAGACGCCGAGCTTCTGGCACGCGGGCGCCGACGTGCTGCGCAGCAAGTCGCTCGACCGCAACAGCTACGACTCGGGCGACTGGTTCAACGTGCTCGACCTGTCGGGCCAGGACAACGGGTTCGGTCGTGGCCTGCCGCCGAAGGCGGACAACGAGTCGAAGTGGCCGTTCCAGCAGCCGCTGCTCGCAGACCCGACGCTCAAGCCGACGGCCGCGGACATCGCGACCGCCTCGAAGGCCGCGGACGACCTGCTGCGGCTGCGGTTCTCGACCCCGCTGTTCCGGCTCGGGTCGGCGGACCTCATCGAGCGGAAGGTGTCGTTCCCGGGCTCCGGTCCGGACGCCGCCCCGGGCGTGGTCGTCATGCGGATCGACGACCGAGCCGGGTGGGACCCGCGGACGCGGTGCTGGAGCCACGACGTGGACCGGTCGCTCGAGGGCGTGCTCGTCGTCGTCAACGCGTCCGACGAGCCGACCACGCAGACGGTCGGGGACCTGAAGGGGCACCGGCTGCAGCTCTCGCCGGTGCAGCAGCGGGGCAGCGACCCCGTGGTCCGCACCACCACGTGGGCGTCGGCGACGGGCACGGTGACGGTGCCGGCACGGACCGTGGCGGTGCTCGTCGAGAAGGCCTCGCCGGGGCACTCCTCGGGGCACGGCTGGTGGTGAGCCCCCGGTAGAGCCCGTGGTGAGGGGGCCGCAGACCTCTCACCGCGGGTGGGGAAGGAGGACGACGGCGGGGGGGGGCCCGGGGGGGGGGGCCCCCCCCGCGGGGGGGGGCCCCCACCC
>JAEWCA010000211.1 GCA_023390875.1 Actinomycetes bacterium | reverse complement strand
GCCGGAGACCCTGAGGTCTCCGGCCCGTCGTGCTGTGTGCGCGAGGGGGGATTTGAACCCCCACGCCCTTTCGGACACTGGCACCTGAAGCCAGCGCGTCTGCCGTTCCGCCACTCGCGCGCGCCGCAGAACACTAGCACGGCCACGACCCTCCCCAAGACCACCCCCGGACGCGCACTCCCCCACGGCGCGAACCACGCCCGGGTGCGCGAGGATGCCGACGGCCCGTCGGACGGTGAACCCGGTCGGGAGAGCCGCGTCGCAGATACCATCAAGGCGGATCAGCGCAGAGCAGCACGACCCCGTGCGGAGCGAGACGACAAGGGAGGTGGGCGTGGGCTTCCTCGACAAGTTCGAGAACGGTGTGGAGCGAGCGGTCAACAACGCCTTCTCCCGGGTGTTCCGCAGCGAGCTGAAGCCGGTCGAGCTGACGAGCGCGCTGCGCCGTGAGCTGGACGACCGGGCGGCGGTGCTGGGCCGGGACCGCACGGTGGTGCCGAACGAGTTCACGATCGAGCTGTCGCCGGGGGACTACGACCAGATCGAGGCGTGGGGTGCGGAGACGCTCGCGGACGAGTTCGCGCGGGAGGTCACGGACCACGCGGCCAGCCAGCGGTACGCGTTCGTGGGCCCGGTGACGGTGTCGTTCAGCGAGGACACGGAGCTCGAGTCGGCGCGGTTCCGGGTGCACAGCGCGACGGTGCGCGGTGCGGTGGCGCCGGCGGCGGCGACGAACCCGACGCCCCGGCACCCGCTGCTGGTGGTCGACGACCAGCGGTACATCCTCACGGGCGAGGTCACGGTGATCGGCCGCGGCTCGGAGGCGGACATCATCGTCGACGACCCGGGCGTCTCGCGGAGGCACCTGGAGATCCGTGTGACGCCCGACGGGGTGATCGCGACGGACATGGGGTCGACGAACGGGCTGTACGTCGAGGGGCACCACGTGCCGGCGGCGACGCTGCTGGACGGGAACACCCTCATGATCGGCCGCACCCGGATCCTGTTCTGGACCGGTGGCGAGCCGGATCCGGACGAGTGACGCGGCCGCATGAGTGAAGTCACGGTCACCCTGCTGCGGCTGGGGTATCTCGCGCTGCTGTGGGTGCTCGTGCTGTCCGCGATCAGCGTGCTGCGCCGCGACCTGTACGGGACGCGCATCGTGGACCGTCGTCGGGCGAACAAGCAGGTCCAGGCCCGCACGGCGACGCCTCCCCCGGCGGCCGCAGCGGCAGCGCCCGCTCCCGAGGCGCCCCCGACCCGGACCCCCCGGAGCGCCCGCAGCGGCTCGGGCCCGCGCAGGCTCGTCGTGACGGAGGGTCCGCTGCGCGGCACGATCGTGCCGCTCGGCACGTCGGCGGTGCTCATCGGCCGGGCCCCGAGCAACACGCTCGTGCTGGACGACGACTACTCGTCGTCGCGGCACGCGCGGGTGTTCCCGCAGGACGGTCAGTGGTTCGTCGAGGACCTGGGTTCGACGAACGGGACATTCGTGGCGGACCAGCGAGTCGAGTCCGCCGTTCCGCTGCCGACGGGTACACCGGTCCGCGTGGGACAGAGCGTGCTCGAGCTGCAGAGGTAACCGGTGACCGTCGCCCTGAGGTACGCGGCACGGTCCGACGTCGGACTGGTGCGCTCCAACAACCAGGACTCCGCGTACGCGGGTCCGCACCTGCTGATGGTCGCCGACGGCATGGGCGGGCACGCGGGCGGCGACGTCGCGAGCTCGTTGGCGGTGGCGGCGTTCGCGCCGCTCGACGGCGAGTCGCACGGCCCGGACGACGCGCTCGACGAGCTCGAGTCGGCGCTCGACGCTGCGCGCGACGAGATCATCGCGCGCAGCGACGCGGACCCGGACCTGGCGGGCATGGGGACGACGGTCATCGCGATCCTGCGGGCCGGCAACAAGCTCGCGATGGTGCACCTCGGGGACTCGCGGGGCTACCTGTTCCGGGACGGCGTGCTCACGCAGGTGACGACGGACCACACGTTCGTGCAGCACCTCGTCGACATCGGCCGGATCACGCCCGAGGAGGCCGAGCACCACCCGCAGCGGTCGGTCGTGATGCGCGTGCTCGGCGACTTCGACCCGGACGTGACGCCGGACCTGTCGGTGCGGGAGGCGCGACCGGGCGACCGGTGGCTGCTGTGCTCGGACGGCCTGTCGGGGTTCGTGAGCGCGGACACCATCGAGGAGACGCTCGCGGGCATCGCAGACGTCGACGCGTGCGCGGACCGGCTGGTGCAGCTCGCGCTTCGGGCGGGCGGCGGCGACAACGTGACGGTCGTGCTGGCCGACGTGATCGAGCTCGACGACGTCGCGGACGGTGCCGGTCCGACCACGGCCGCGACGGTCGTCGGTGCGGCGGCGACGACCCGGCACGACCCGACGAGCGCGGCGGACGGCCCGGCGGCCCGGGCGGCGAGCCTGGCGCGGGCGACCAAGGCGAAGCCGAAGCCGGAGCCGGCCGAGACGGACGACGACCCGGACGAGGCCGCCCCGGTCACGGTCGAGCCCGACGAGCACGACGACGGCGTCTACGAGGACGACGACACCCCGCCGAGCCGCCGCCGTGTCCCGACGGCGGTGCTCTGGGTCGGCGCGGGCGTGCTCGTCGTCGCGGTCGCGGTGCTCGGGTTCCTGTTCACGCGCACCCAGTACTTCGTCGCGGAGGACGACGGCGAGGTCGTCATCCTGCGGGGTCTGCCGCAGACGCTCGGCCCGGTCGACCTGTCC
This sequence comes from Actinomycetes bacterium, assembly GCA_023390875.1. Taxonomy (GTDB): domain Bacteria; phylum Actinomycetota; class Actinomycetes; order Actinomycetales; family Cellulomonadaceae; genus Cellulomonas. Next base: position 16,889 of record JAEWCA010000211.1, on the reverse strand, counting down.
ACCGTGGTCGAGCGGTCGGGCACCATGATCGAGGACCTGAACTCGGCCTACCTGCGCGAACGCGTCGAGCAGACCATCCACGCCGACTCCCTCGAGGACGCCCGCGACCTCGTGACGATGCTCGAGCAGGACACCGTCGAGCCCGAGCCGACGCCCACCCCGACCCCGACGCCCACCCCCACCGTCGTCGTCCCCGCCACTGACCCCGCCGCCACGGTCCCCCCGGTGGTCGGCCCGTGAGCCGGACGTGATGGCCACCATCCAGCCGCACCGGGTGCGCGCCGGGCGGGGCACCGAGCTCGGTCTGCTCGTGCTCGCGCTGGCGATCAGCATCACGGGGTACGTGCTCGTCGGTCTCGGCGCCGAGGGGACGGTCCCGGCGGACGTGTTCGGGTACAGCCTCGGCCTGACGGCGCTGGCGGTGGGCCTGCACGTGGTGATGCGGTGGCGGGCGCCGTTCGCGGACCCGGTGATCATGCCGGTCGCGGTCGCGCTCAACGGCATCGGCCTGGCGATGATCTACCGGATCGACATCGCGTACGCGGCGCGCGGCAAGGAGCACGGCTTCGCGGAGCGGCAGCTCACGTGGACGGCGCTGTCGATCGTGCTGGCGGCGCTGGTCCTGATCCTGCTGCGCGACCACCGCACGCTGCGCCGCTACACGTACACCGCGATGGTCGTCGGTCTCGTGCTCGTCGTGCTGCCGCTCGTCCCGGGGCTCGGGGTGTCGATCAACGGCGCCCGCATCTGGGTGCGCTTCGGCGGCGTCGGGCTGCAGCCCGCGGAGCTCGCGAAGATCGCGCTGGCCGTGTTCTTCGCCGGCTACCTCGTGACCCACCGCGACACGCTCGCGCTCGCCGGCCCGCGCGTGCTCGGCCTGCAGCTGCCGCGGGCCCGTGACCTGGGTCCGATCCTCATCGTGTGGGGCGCGTCGCTCGCGGTCCTCGTCCTGGAGCGCGACCTCGGCACGTCGCTCCTGTTCTTCGGGCTGTTCGTCGCGATGCTCTACCTCGCGACCGAGCGCCTGAGCTGGGTGATCATCGGCCTCGGCCTGTTCCTCGTCGGCGCGTTCTTCGCCGCGACGGCGTTCTCGCACGTGGGCGCGCGGTTCGACGCGTGGCTGCACGCGATGGACGACGACGTGTTCCAGAAGGCCGTCGGCGGCAGCGGCCAGCTGGTCCGGGGCCTGTTCGGGCTCGCGAACGGCGGCCTGTTCGGCACCGGCCTCGGCCAGGGGCGCCCCGACCTGGTGCCGTACGCGGAGTCGGACTTCATCTTCGCGTCGCTCGGCGAGGAGCTGGGCCTCACGGGCATGCTCGCGATCCTGCTCGGCTACCTCATCCTCGCGGAGCGGGGCTTCCGGACGGCGATCGGGGTGCGCGACGGCTTCGGCAAGCTGCTCGCGGGCGGCCTGGCGTTCGTCGTGGCGTTCCAGACGGTCGTCGTCGTGGGCGGCGTGACGAAGATGATCCCGCTCACGGGTCTGACCACCCCGTTCCTCGCGTACGGCGGCTCGTCGCTCGTCGCCAACTGGATCATCGTCGCGCTGCTGCTGCGCGTGTCCGACGAGGCCCGGCGGCCCGCGCCGCAAATCCGCGCGCTCACGCCCGAGATCGGCACGCCCGTGGTCGTCGGCCCCGCAGGGCCGGGGCCGGCCACGGGACCGGGACCGGACGACGACCACCCCACGGAGCGGATCGGGGGTGTGCGGTGAACACGCCGCTGCGCCGGCTCGCGTCCGTGGTGCTCGTCCTGTTCGTGGCGCTCATGGTCGGCACGTCGTGGGTCCAGTACGTCCAGGCGGACGCGCTCAACAACGACCCGCGCAACGTCCGGAACCTGTACCGGGAGTTCGGCAACGCGCGCGGGCCGATCGTGGTCGCGGGCCAGGCGGTCGCGTCGAGCGCACCGGTCGAGGACGCGTTCGGCTACCAGCGCTCGTACACCGACGGCGACCTGTACTCCGCGATGACGGGGTTCTACTCGGTGGTGAACGGCCGCACGGAGCTCGAGCTCGCCGCGAACGCCGAGCTCACGGGCCGTGGCGACCAGCTGTTCTTCAGCCGGATCCGCGACATGCTCACGGGCCGCAAGCCCGAGGGCGCCGCGGTGGAGACCACGATCGTCCCGGCCGCTCAGATCGCGGCGCGGCAGGGCCTCGGGGACCAGCAGGGCGCGGTCGTGGCCATCGAACCGTCGACGGGCAAGATCCTCGCGCTCGTCTCGACGCCCGGCTTCGACCCGAACGCGCTCGCGACGCACGACACGCAGGCGGCGGGTGCGGCGTACAGCGAGCTCGCCGCAGCCCCGGGCAACCCGCTGCTGAGCAACGCGACCCGCGAGACGTACCCGCCGGGCTCGACGTTCAAGCTCGTCACGGCGGCCGCCGCCCTCGAGTCCGGTGCGTACGCGCCGGACACGCAGCTGCCCTCGCCCGTCGTGCTGGACCTGCCCCAGACGACCGCGACGCTGCAGAACTTCGGCGGCGAGTCGTGCGGCGGCGACACCGTCTCGCTCGCCGACGCGCTGCGCGTCTCGTGCAACACGGCCTTCGCCCAGCTCGGCATGGACCTCGGCGACGACGCGATCCGGGAGCAGGCCCAGCGGTTCGGCTTCGACGACGACTCGCTGCGCATCCCGATGAAGGTCGTCGAGAGCACGTTCCCGGCGGACCCGAACTCGCCGCAGACCGCGCAGTCCGCGATCGGGCAGTTCGACGTGCGGTCCACACCGATGCAAATCGCCATGATCTCGGCGGCGATCGCCAACGGCGGAAAGTTGATGACCCCGTACGTCGTTCAGACGGTGCGATCTGCCGATCTGACAACCGTGCACGAGACCGAGCCGAAGCTGCTGTCGACTGCCGTGTCGCCCGGCACGGCGGCGTCGCTGCGCGACATGATGGTCGGCGTGGTGCAGAGCGGCACCGGGCAGGCAGCGAAGATCCCGGGCGTCCAGGTGGCCGGCAAGACGGGCACGGCGGAGGCCGGGACGGACGAGGCACCCCACGCGTGGTTCACCGCGTTCGCGCCCGCCGACGCGCCTCGGGTCGCGGTCGCCGTGATCGTCGAGCACGGCGGCAGCATGGGCAGCGACGCGACGGGCGGCAAGGTCGCGGCCCCCATCGCGAAGGCCGTCATCGAGGCGGTGCTCGGTTCATGAGGACGGCACCCGGCGTGGCCCTCGAGGGCCGGTACCGGCTCGTGCGGCCGATCGCGGTCGGCGGCATGGGCGAGGTGTGGGAGGGGTTCGACGACGCCCTGGCCCGGCCGGTCGCCGTGAAGGTCCTCAAGGAGGAGTTCGCGGGTGACCTCGGCTTCCTCGAGCGGTTCCGCACGGAGGCCCGCAACTCGGCGTCGCTGTCGCACGCGAACATCGCGCAGCTGTTCGACTACGGCGAGCAGGACGGCTCCGGCTACCTGGTCATGGAGCTCGTGGTCGGCGAGCCGCTGTCCGACCTGCTGGAACGCGAGCCCGTGCTGTCGTCGCGGCGGCTGCTGCCGATCCTCGCGCAGGCCTCGCGCGCGCTGCACGCCGCGCACGTGGCGGGCGTCGTCCACCGGGACGTCAAGCCCGGCAACATCCTGCTGGGGCGCGGCGGGCGCGTGAAGATCACCGACTTCGGCGTCTCGCTCGCGACGAACCAGATCACCATGACGGCCACGGGCATGGTCATGGGCACCGCGCAGTACCTGTCGCCCGAGCAGGCCGTCGGTCGTCCCGCGACGCCGCTGTCCGACCTGTACTCGCTCGGGATCGTCGCGTACGAGGCGCTCGTCGGGCACCGCCCGTTCACCGGCCCGACGGCCGTCGACATCGCCGTCGCGCACGTGAACAGCCCGGTCCCGCCGCTGCCGCCGAGCATCGACAAGCCGCTCGCCGCGCTCGTGATGCGCCTGCTGTCGAAGGAGCCGTCGCGGCGCCCGTCGTCCGGCGAGGAGCTCGCGATGCTCCTGGACCAGCTCGTGCCGCGCACGCCGCCGAGCGGTGTCCCGGTGCTCGTCTCGAAGGCCAAGCGGCCGCCGGACACGTTCGCGACCGCGGTGACGACCGCGCGCGAGCAGGGCGACCCGCCTCCGCTGCCCCCGTCGTTCCAGCCGACCCGCCGCACGCGCCGCCAGCTCGACGAGCCCCGTGGCCGGCTCCCCCGCCCGCGCACCGACTCGGGCAGCATCGCCGCGACGGCCCGGCAGGGCGCCGCCGCCGCGGCCCGACGGACGCAGGAGGTGCTCGGCACGCAGCCGCGGCTCGGCCGGTTCGGGCGCTTCCGGTGGCCGCTCGTCGGGCTCGTGCTGCTGCTCGTCGCCCTGCTCGGCGCAGCCCTCGCGAACAGCCTGACCAAGGCGGACGGTCACGATCCGACGCCAGTGCTGGTGGCGCAGGCGGTCCTCGACCCGGCACCACGGACTGACCAGTACCCTCTAGGCGGCACTGCCGATGGGATGATCTCGGTGAACGGTCCGGGTGCACACGCGCCCGGGACGGCTGCGACGGAAGTGAAGGACGCCTAGTGGTGGACGACGGATCCCGGATCCTCGCCGGTCGGTACGAGGTCGGCGAGCTCATCGGGCGCGGTGGCATGGCCGAGGTGCACATCGGCCACGACACGCGGCTCGGACGCACGGTGGCCATCAAGATCCTGCGCTCCGACCTGGCCCGCGACCCCTCCTTCCAGAACCGGTTCCGCCGCGAGGCGCAGTCGGCCGCCGCGCTCAACCACCCCGCGATCGTGTCGGTGTACGACACGGGCGAGGACGTGTTCACGGAGCCGACGGGCGTCGTGGCGCACGTGCCGTTCATCGTCATGGAGTACGTCGAGGGGCACACGGTCCGCGACATCCTGCGCGACGGCCACGCGGTGCCCATCGAGGAGGCCGTCGAGATCACGGCCGGTGTGCTCTCGGCGCTCGAGTACTCGCACCACGCGGGCATCGTGCACCGCGACATCAAGCCCGCGAACGTCATGCTCACGCCGACCGGCGCGGTCAAGGTCATGGACTTCGGCATCGCCCGCGCGGTCGCCGACTCCGCGGCCACCATGACGCAGACGCAGGCCGTCATCGGCACCGCGCAGTACCTCTCCCCGGAGCAGGCGCGCGGCGAGACGGTCGACGCCCGGTCGGACCTGTACTCGACGGGCTGCCTGCTGTTCGAGCTGCTCACGGGCCGTCCGCCGTTCACCGGCGACTCCCCCGTGGCCGTCGCCTACCAGCACGTCCGCGAGGCCGCGCCGGTGCCGAGCACGTTCGCCTCGGACGTCCCGGACTCGCTCGACCGCATCACGCTCAAGGCCCTGGCCAAGGAGCGCGACGCGCGCTACTCGACGGCGGCCGAGTTCCGCTCCGACCTCGAGGCGGTCGTCCGCGGCGGCACGGTCGCGGCCCCCGCCGTGGGTGCCGCGGTGCTCGCGCCCGTCCCCAACGACGCGACGCAGGTCATGGGTCCGCCGACCACCGCGACGCAGACGCTCCCGCCCAGCACGCCGCCGTGGCAGACCACCGGCATCGGCACCGTCGCGGCGACGACGGCGATGGGGGTCGAGGACGAGGACGAGCGTCGTCGCCCGTGGCTCATGTGGGTGCTCATCGGCATCGCGGTGCTCGCGGTCGCGGGCATCATCGCGCTGCTCGTGGCCAACGCGAACCGCAACCAGACGCCGACCACCGTCGCGGTGCCGACCGTGGCCGGCCTCACCGAGGAGCAGGCCAAGAAGGCGATCTCGGACGCCGACCTGATCTACCAACGGACCGAGGCGGCCGACGCCACGGTGCCCAAGGGCTCGGCGGTGTCGAGCGACCCGACCGCGGGCACGCAGGTCGAGAAGGAGTCGACCGTCACGGTCACCATCTCGTCGGGCCCGGCGAGCACGACCGTGCCGAACGTCGCGGGCAAGTCCGTCGACGACGCCGTCGCGGCGCTCCAGGCGGCCGGGCTCAAGGTCGACCCGAACCAGACGCAGGACAACAACCCGTCGTTCCCGGCGGGTCAGGTCACCGGCACGAACCCGGCCGCGGACTCCCCGGTCGACACGGGCGCGACCGTCACGCTGTCGGTGTCCACGGGCAACGTGACCGTGCCGAACGTCGTCGGCAAGCCGCAGGCCGAGGCGACGCAGGCCCTCAACGACTCGAACCTGCAGGTCAACACCACCGAGGTCGAGTCGCCGCAGCCGGCCGGCACCGTCGTGGCGCAGGACAAGGCGCCGGACACGCTGGTCAAGCAGCGGACCGTCGTCAACCTCCAGATCGCGAAGGCGATGACGACGGCGACCGTCCCGTCCGTCGCGGGCATGACGTACGACCAGGCGGTGCAGACGCTCGCGCAGTCCGGCCTGACCAACGTCAAGCGCGTCGACGAGACGTCCGACCGCCCCGCGAACGAGGTGCTCCGCACCGACCCCGCGTCGGGCACCGAGGTGGAGTTCGACCAGCAGATCGACATCCACGTCTCGAAGGGCAACCAGCCGCAGGGCAACGGCACGCCGACGAAGAACCCGTAGCGCCACCCGCACGGCACGAGGCCCGGCCACCGCAGCGCGCGGTGCGCCGGGCCTCGTCGTCCGCGCCGCGTGCCCTCACCGGTGGAAGTGCGCCACGCGACGGCGCATGGTGGGCCGTGACGGTCCGAGCGCACGGGCCGCGCCGAGGAGGCTGACATGTGCCGCTGGCTCGCCTACACGGGCTCCCCGGTGACGCTCGACGACCTGCTGTACAAGCCGGCGAACTCGCTGGTGATGCAGCAGAGCCTGCACAGCCGGCTCGGTGCCGAACCCACGAACGGCGACGGGTTCGGCGTCGGCTGGTACGACGAGCACTCCCCGACGCCCGGGGTGTTCCGCAGCATCGAGCCGGCGTGGAACGACCGGAACCTGCGCGAGCTCGCGCTGCACATCCGCTCGGGCGTGGTGCTGGCGCACATCCGGGCGACGAGCGGCTCACCGGTGCAGCAGACCAACTGCCACCCGTTCCGCCACGACCGGTGGCTGTGGATGCACAACGGGTTGATCGCGGGGTTCGCGGCCCTCAAGAGGGACCTGCAACTCGCTGTCGACCCGTCCCTGTTCCCGCTCATCGAGGGGTCGACGGACTCGGAGACGCTGTTCTACCTGGCCCTGTCGCACGGGCTCCAGGACGACCCGCCGACCGCCGTCGCCCAGGCGCTCGGCGTCGTCGAGGAGGCCGCCCGGCGGCACGGCGTCCCGTTCCCCGTGCAGGGGACGTTCGCGACGACCGACGGCGAGCGGCTGTGGGCGTTCCGCTACTCGTCGGAGGGCCGGTCGCGGTCGCTGTTCCGCAACGAGGACGTCGCGGTGCTGCGCGAGCAGTACCCCGACAACCCGGTGCTGCACGGCCTGTCCGACACGACCAGGGTGGTGGTCTCCGAGCCGCTCGGTGACCTGCGCGGCGCGTGGCTCGAGGTGCCGGAGAGCACGTGCCTCGTCGTCGAGGACGGGCGCGAGGAGCTCAGGCCGTTCGCGCCCGTCTGAGGGGGACGCTCAGAGCCGGACGAGCGGGTGCAGGCCCTCCGAGCGTGCGACGGCCTCGTCGTCCCCGCAGATCCGCAGCCAGTTGGCGAGCAGCCGGTGCCCGCCCTCGGTCAGCACGGACTCGGGGTGGAACTGCACGCCGTGCAGCGGGAGCGTGCGGTGCTGCAGGCCCATGATGATTCTGTGGTGCTCGGAGGCGACAGTGGCCGTGACCTCGAGCTCGTCGGACACGGTCCCGTCGACGACCGCGAGCGAGTGGTACCGGGTGGCCGTGAACGGCGACGGCAGGTCGGCCAGCACGCCCTCGCCGTCGTGCTCGATCTCGCTCGTCTTGCCGTGCATCAGCTCGGGCGCGTGCGTCACGGTGCCGCCGTACACCTCGCCGAGGGCCTGGTGACCGAGGCACACGCCGAGCATGGGCGTGCCGGTCGCGGCGCAGTCGCGGATGACCTGGATGCTCTCGCCGGCCTCCGCGGGCGTCCCGGGGCCGGGCGACACGAGGACGCCGTCGAACTCCCCGCGCTCCGACAGCGGCGGCACGGCGTCGTTGCGGACCACCACGGTCTCGGCGCCGAGCTGGTTGAGGTAGCCGACGATCGTGTAGACGAACGAGTCGTAGTTGTCGATCACGAGGATCCGCGTCACGTCACTCACCCACTGTGGTCTCGTTGAACGGCATGAAGGGCGCCACGGCCGGGAACACCCACAGGAAGCAGACGGCCAGCACGACGAACGCCGCGACGACCAGCGTGATCACGCGCACGGCCACGGGGCCGGGCAGGTGGCGCCACAGCCATCCGTACATCAGCGGCCCCCCTCCGGTCGATCGTCCCGTCGAGCGTTCATCATGCGCCACCGAGCAGCTCGGCGGGGGTCCCGTCCGCGACGGGCGCCCAGTAGTCGAGCGTGCCGTGCACGATGAACCGCTGCCGGGCGGAGAACATCGGGTGGCACGTGGTGAGCGTGATGAGCCGTTCGGTCGGTGTCGCGCCGGGGTCGTTCGGGACCGGCGCGATGACGCCGACGTTCGACGGCGCCACGATCTCGGTCGACGTCACGCGGTAGACGTACCAGGTGTCGGACGTCCGGATCACGAGCGGGTCGCCGACCTGCAGCTCCTGGACGCGGTTGAACGGCTTGGCGTACGTGGTGCGGTGACCGGCGATCGCGAAGTTGCCCACGCCGCCCGGCATCGCGGTGCCCGGGTAGTGGCCGACGCCGAGCACGTCGAGCACGGTCGCCCGGTCCACGCCCTGGCTGATCGGCCGCTCGGGCTCGCCGTTCCAGCGCGGCACCTGGATGGTCGCGAACGTCGTCGCGTGCGGCGGCTCGGCCATGACGGGCGGCTCGTCGCGGCGCGGCGGTGCGACGACGGGTCCCGTCGCGGAGGCCGTCGGGCTCGGCACGGGGTCGCGCTCGAGCTCGCGGACCACCTGCGCCTGCGCACGGTTGCCCTCGACGTCCGTCCACCACAGCTGCCACGCGAGGAACGCGAACAGCAGCACGCCGGCGGTGATGAGCAGCTCGCCGACGACCCCGAGCGTGCCGTAGACGGCGTGCCCGGTCCGCGACCCGCCGGTGCGCGCGCGGTCCCGTGCGCGGGAACGGCTGTGGGCAGGTGGACGGTCGGGGCGGGACGGTCCGCTCACGGCTCCGACCTCGGGCCCGACGACGCCTCCGAGGTCGGTCGGGACCCGTCCGCGCTGTCGTCCTGCGTCGTGGTCGCGGGGATGCCCGGCAGGATCTCGACCCCCTCGGGGACGCTCGCGGACGACAGCTCCGTCGCGCCGGAGTACGCGGGCAGCTGCAGCGGGTCGGACGCCACCGTGACGGACCAGCCGAGGCCGAGGTCGTGCGCGTCCCGCACGTACACCTGCACGGCGGGCGCGTCCTGCAGGGCCTGCTTGAGGCGCGACGGGTCCCCGATGGCGCTGATGACGTACGGCGGCGAGTAGCGCCGGCCCTGCAGGATCAGCACGTTGCCGATGCACCGGACGGCGCTCGTCGAGATCACCCGCTGGTCCATGAGCGTCATCGCCTCGGCGCCACCGGCCCACAGCGCGTTCATCACCGACTGGATGTCCTGCTGGTGCACGACGAGCAGATCGGGACGGTCGCCGGCGAGCGGGAGCGAGTCCTCCGGGGCGTCGCTGAGCTTGACCGTGAGCCCCGGCCCCGCGACCGGTGTGCTGCCGCCCTCGACGACGTACCCGAGGCCCGGCGAGCCCACGTCGTGGCCCGAGTTCTCGTCCTCCGTGAGGGTGTCGACCTCGCTGCGCAGCGCGTCCACCTGCGACGACAGGTCCTCGACGCGCGACGCCTCGACCTCCGTGAGGTCCGCCAGGTCCTCCGGGTGCCGGTCCCCCGTGGCCCGCGCGAACTTGGCGTTGGCCGCGAAGATCGCCCCCGACAGGGCCAGCACGAGGGCGACCGACAGCGTGCCGCGGGCGACGAGACGTCGCTTGCGGTGCGGGTGGTCGCTCACGGACTGCTCCTGGTGGGCCCTCGCCGGGTGGTGGTGGCCACTACGCTAGGTCACGATGTGCCCGGTCGGTGACGCCCAGCGACCCCGGTCGTGGTCGTCGCACGTGTTCCACCCGATCTGCCGACCGGCGACCGCCGCGCCACCGCGACCGGTCGCTCACACCGCCGCTGACAGGAGCCCCCGACGTGCCTGAGTCGAGGTCACGCAAGAAGGCCGCGTACACGCCGCCGCCCCCGAAGTCGTCGGGCCCCAAGGTCAACCCGCCGTGGTTCGTGCCGGTGATGCTCGGCCTCATGGTCCTGGGCCTGGTGTGGATCGTGGTGACGTACCTGTCGCAGTCGAAGTACCCGATCCCGGGCATCCACCAGTGGAACCTGGCCATCGGCTTCGCGTTCATCATCGCCGGCTTCAGCATGACCACCCGCTGGCGCTGACCGACCGCTGGAGCTGACCGCCCGCTCCCCCGGCGACGCCGCCACCTGCACCGACGCCCGCCGGGTCGACACCACGTCGGCCCGGCGTTCGGCGTGCCCGGGCGAAGGCGGACGAGCTGCGGCGGCGCCGATGGGCCCGGGTGCCCACCGTCCCCAGGCTGTCCCCATGTGGACGAATCGCGCAGCTCGTCGACGACGACGCGCTGACCTGCAGGAACACCCGCTCTGTCCCCAGTGGTGCACAAGTCTGTGGATAACTACACTCGTGTAGTTCCACACCTGTGAGTATCGCTGGGGATCGTCCCGACGGGCCCGGATCCTTCGTCAGGAACGATCCTGCGGCCTGGTGCGGGCGCGCGCACGTCGACGATCGCGCGACCGGGTGACCGAGCGGCGAGCGCGCCGCGACCCCGCGTGGTCGGGAGGGCGAACGTGCGGCGACGGCTCAGAGGAAGCCGTAGCTCGTGTACACCGAGACGGTCGCGACGAGCAGCGCGACGCCGACGAGCACCGGTGCGAGCCACGCGGTGACGGCCCGGCGGGCGGGCGGGGCGTAGGCGTACGCGGCGCCGAGCAGCGCGCCGACCACGAGCCCGCCGAGGTGCGCCTGCCAGGCGATGCCCGGCACCACGAACCCGATGACGACGTTGAGCACGATGACGCCGAGGATCCCGGCGGCGTTGCCCTGGAGCCGGCGCAGCACGACGAGCACCGCGCCGAACAGGCCGAACACGGCACCGGACGCGCCGACCACGGCGACGCCCCACGTGCCGAGCGCGGGCGCGAGCAGCAGGCACGCGACCGACCCGGCGACGGCGCTGAGCAGGTACAACGTGAGGTACCGCGCCCGTCCGAGCGCGGTCTCGAGGAAGGGGCCGACCATCCACAGCGCGATCATGTTCGCGATGATGTGGAGGTAGCCGCCGGGGGAGTGCAGGAACGCGGCGGTGAGGAACCGCCACGGCTCGTCGGCCCCGATCACGGGAGCGAACAGCCACTGGCGCGTCCACCCCGGGGTCGTCAGCTGCAGCACGTAGCTGACCACGCAGACCGCGATGATGCCGATCGTCACGACCGGCGGACCCGTCTTCCGGCGGCCGCCCAGCGGGGTGCGGCCGGCCGGACCGGCGGCCGTCGCGCGGGCCGCGTCGTTGACGCAGTCGACGCACTGCACGCCGACGGCCGCCTGCCGCTGGCAGTCCGGGCACACCGGCCGGCCGCACCGCTGGCAGCGCACGTACGACACCCGGTCGGGGTGTCGCGGGCAGACCGGCGGTGCGACCGGCGTCGCGGCGTTCTCGGTGATGGGTGCTCAGTCCTCGACGGTGATCGAGCTGATGACGACGTCCTCGACCGGGCGGTCACCGGGGCGCGTCGGCGTGGCGGCGATCGCGTCGACGACCGCACGGCTCTCCGCGTCCGCGACCTTGCCGAAGATCGTGTGCTTGCCGGTCAGCCACGCGGTGGGCGCGACCGAGATGAAGAACTGCGAGCCGTTGGTGCCGCCGACCTTGCCCGTGGTGGGGTCCATGCGCTTGCCGGCGTTGGCCATCGCGAGCAGGTAGGGCTCGTTGAAGCCGAGCTCCGGGTGGATCTCGTCGTCGAAGTTGTAGCCCGGGCCGCCGCGGCCGTTCCCCAGCGGGTCGCCGCCCTGGATCATGAAGCCGGAGATGACCCGGTGGAAGACGACGCCGTCGTAGAGCGCGTCGGTGCGCTGCTGACCGGTGGCCGGGTCCGTCCACGGCTGGGTGCCACGAGCGAGGCCGACGAAGTTCTCGACGGTCTTCGGCGCGTGGTTCGGGTACAGCTCGATCCGGATGTCACCGGCGGTCGTGTGCAAGGTCGCGAACATGGCGACAGTCTCGCACGCACCCCGCTGCGAGGTCCGGGCACCGGTGGCAGAGTGGGTGCCCAGTGCCCCGACCTGCAGCACCGCCGTGCTCGACAACCGAACCGCCGGGAGTGGATATGCCCGTGAAGACCAGCCCGAAGCTCGACGTGGACACCGAGCACCTGAAGGAGCAGGCCGCCGACCTCGCCGCGAAGGCAGGCGACGCCGCCTACCAGGCGAAGGAGTGGACGACCCCGAAGGTGGAGGCGTTCATCGACTGGCTGCTCCCTCGTGCCGAGCACCTGTACAAGGAGAGCGTGAAGGCGGCGGCCCCGAAGGTCGAGAAGGCCGCCGACGCGGTGTCGCCCGCGATCGACACCGCGCACGACAAGCTCGTCGACGACCTGATCCCGCGGCTCGTGACCGTGCTGAACGACGCGGCCGTCCGCGCGGGCGCGACCGCCGAGCACGTCGCGGACGTCGCCGCGGACAAGGCGTCGAGGAAGTCCGCAGCCATCGCGGCCGCGGCCGTCGCCGCCGCCGAGGAGAAGCGCAACCGGCACACCGGCGCCAAGATCTTCTGGGTCCTGACCGGCATCGCCGTCGCGGGCGCCGCGATCGCCGCCTGGTCGCGGTCCCGCTCGCAGGTCGACCCGTGGGCCGAGCCGTGGGAGCCGTCCGAGTCGCTCGGCAGCTCGGGTCACCACCACTCCGCCGCGGCGGTCGTGGGTGACGCGGCGGACGCCGTGGGTGAGGCGGCCGGTGCGGCCGTCGCGAAGGGCCGCGAGGCCGTCGGGAAGGCGGCCGACGCGGCGGCGAGCGCCAAGGACGACCTCACGGAGAAGGTCGCCGAGGCGAAGGACGCGGCCGCCGAGACGGCCAAGAAGGTCACCCGCCGGTCGGCGCCGAAGTCGACCACCACGCCGACCGAGGGCGAGGAGGGTCCGGCGATCTGACGTCCGGGCCTCGACACCCCTCGACAGACGCGAGCCCTCGTCCCCGACCGGGGACGAGGGCTTCGTCGTGCCGACGCGGTGGGCCGTCAGGCGGGGTCAGCCCACCAGCACCGGGGTGGTCACGCCCTCTCGTCGGGGACGCCGCATAACGGCACGAGTCGGACGGTAGGCGCGCGCGGCGGGTGCGGGGGAGTACCCGAAGGACTGAGAGGCCCGGGCGAACAGGTGAGGTCGGCGCGCCGTTGGGCCCACCGGGTCAACCGGCCCCGCGCCGGACTGCCGCCGCTGCTTGAAACGATTAGGGCGTTGACCCTCGATCCGCCGCCTGTGGACGATGCGCAGGCGCGTCGTGCCGGGGCGACTGCGAGGCCGAGATCCGGAGCGGCGACGCCGTTCCTGACCGTCTCGAGCGCCGAAGAGGTCCGATGTCCCGCCACCAACCCCCACCACGACACCGGGGCACCACGGCCCTGGCGTCGGCCACGACGCTCGCCGTCGCCGCCGGCCTGCTCGTCGCCCCCCTCGCCACCGGGGCCCAGGCCGCCGAGCCGACGTACAACTACGGCGAGGCCCTGCAGAAGTCGATGTTCTTCTACCAGGCGCAGCGCTCCGGCGACCTGCCCGACAACTTCCCCGTGAGCTGGCGCGGCGACTCCGGCCTGCAGGACGGGTCGGACGTCGGCAAGGACCTCACCGGTGGCTGGTACGACGCCGGCGACCACGTGAAGTTCGGCCTCCCGATGGCGTTCAGCACGACGATGCTCGCGTGGGGCGCGATCGCGTCGCCGACCGGGTACACCAAGGCGGGGCAGCTCGACGAGCTCAAGGACAACCTGCGCTGGGTCGACGACTACTTCGTCAAGGCCCACACCGCCCCCAACGAGCTGTACGTGCAGGTCGGCGACGGCGAGGCGGACCACAAGTGGTGGGGTCCGGCCGAGGTCATGACCATGGCGCGGCCCGCGTACAAGATCAGCGCGTCGTGCCCCGGCTCCGACGTCGCGGCCGAGACGGCGGCGGCGCTCGCGTCGTCGGCCATCGTCTTCAAGGACGACGCGACGTACGCGGCGAAGCTCATCACGCACGCCAAGCAGCTCTACTCGTTCGCCGACACCTACCGCGGCAGCTACTCCGACTGCGTCACCGCCGCCTCCGCGTACTACAAGTCGTGGTCGGGCTACCAGGACGAGCTCGTCTGGGGCGCCTACTGGCTCTACAAGGCGACCGGCGACGCGACCTACCTGGCCAAGGCCGAGTCGGAGTACGACAAGCTCGGCACCGAGAACCAGACCACCACACACAAGTACAAGTGGACCGTCGCGTGGGACGACAAGACGTTCGGCGCGTACGCCCTGCTCGCCATGGAGACCGGCAAGCAGAAGTACGTCGACGACACGAACCGGTGGCTCGACTACTGGACGGTCGGCGTCAACGGCCAGAAGGTGCCGTACTCGCCCGGTGGCCAGGCCGTCCTCGACTCGTGGGGGTCGCTGCGGTACGCGGCCAACACGTCGTTCGTCGCCCTCGTCTACTCCGACTGGCTCACGAACGCGACGCTCAAGGCCAGGTACCACGACTTCGGCGTCCGGCAGATCAACTACGCGCTCGGCGACAACCCCCGCAAGTCGTCGTACGTCGTCGGCTTCGGCAACAACCCGCCCACCAAGCCGCACCACCGCACCGCGCACGGGTCGTGGCTCGACAGCATCACCGACCCGGTCGACGACCGGCACGTCCTGTACGGCGCCCTCGTCGGCGGCCCGCCGTCCGCGAACGACGCCTACACCGACTCGCGCTCCGACTACACGGCCAACGAGGTCGCGACCGACTACAACGCCGGCTTCACCAGCGCGCTCGCGCGGCTGAGCCAGGAGTACGGCGGCACGCCGCTCGCGAGCTTCCCCGTCGCCGAGAAGCCGGACCAGGACGAGATCTTCGTCGAGGCCCAGCTCAACCAGCCCCCGAGCGGCACGTTCACCGAGATCAAGGCCATCATCCGCAACCGGTCGGCGTTCCCGGCCCGGTCGCTCAAGAACGCGACCATGCGGTACTGGTTCACGCTCGACTCGGGCGACTCGGCGGCGAACCTGGCGCTGTCGTCGAACTACAGCGAGTGCGGCGCGCAGACGGCCAAGCCGGTGCAGGCGTCGGGCAACCTGTACTACGCCGAGCTGAGCTGCGTCGGGCAGAACATCTACCCCGGCGGCCAGTCGCAGCACCGCCGTGAGCTGCAGTTCCGCGTGTCCGGCGGCACCGGGTGGAACAACGCCAACGACCCGTCGTTCGCGGGCCTCACCACGACCGGCCTCGCCAAGACGTCGGCCATCACGCTCTACGACGGCGGCAAGCTGATCTGGGGCACCGAGCCCACCGGCGTGCCGACCGACACCACCGCGCCGACCGTCCCGGGCACGCCCACCGCGTCGGGCATCACGTCGAGCGGTGCCGTCCTGGCGTGGACGGCGTCGACCGACGCCGGCAGCGGGGTCGCCGGGTACGACGTGTACCGGGTGCAGGGCACGACGAGCACGCTCGTCGGGTCGACGACGACGCCCTCGTACACGGTCACCGGCCTGGCGGCCAGCACCGCGTACTCGTTCGCGGTCAAGGCCAAGGACGTCGCCGGCAACGTGTCGGCCGCGTCCTCGACCGGCACGTTCACGACGCTCGCGGGCACGACCCCGGACACGACGGCACCGTCGGTGCCCGGCACGCCCGTGGCGTCGTCCGTCACCACGACCACCGCCACGCTCACGTGGACCGCGTCGACCGACAACACGGGCGGCAGCGGCCTCGCCGGCTACGACGTGTACCGGTTCACCGGTGCCGAGACGCCCGTCCTCGTCGGCTCCACCACGAGCGCGTCGTACGCGCTCACGGGCCTGACGCCCGGGACCGCGTACTCGTACGCCGTGCGGGCCAAGGACGTGGCGGGCAACGTGTCCGCGTCCTCGCCGGCCGTGTCGTTCACGACCGTCGAGATCCCGTCGGACACCACGGCACCGACCGTCCCGGGAACGCCCGCCGCCTCCGCGATCACGCAGACCAGCGCGACGCTCACCTGGACCGCGTCCACCGACGCGGGCTCCGGGGTCGCCGGGTACGACGTGTACCGGGTGCAGGGCACGACGCAGACGCTCGTCGGCTCGCCGACCGCGGCCGCGTTCGCCCTCACCGGCCTCACCGCCGGCACGTCGTACTCGTACGCCGTGCGCGCACGGGACGTCGCCGGGAACGCGTCGGCCGTGTCGTCGGCCGTGACGTTCTCGACGCTGCCCACGAGCCAGACGGGCGGCTGCAAGGTCACGTACTCGGCGAACAGCTGGAACGTCGGCTTCACCGGGTCGGTCAAGATCACCAACACCGGCACCACCCCGCTCACCTGGACGCTCGGGTTCACGTTCCCGTCCGGCCAGCAGGTGACGCAGGGCTGGAGCGCCACGTGGAGCCAGACCGGCTCGGCCGTCACCGCGGTCGGCCTCGGCTGGAACGCGACGCTCGCACCGGGGGCCAGCACCGACATCGGGTTCAACGGCTCCCACTCGGGGACCAACACCAACCCGACGGCGTTCACGGTCAACGGGACGGCCTGCACGATCGGCTGACGCCCGGCTCGCGCCGGCCGCACGGCCCGTGCCCCAGGCCGGGCCGCACACCCGGCGGCGGCCCCCCCGCCCCCGGGGGGTGGCGCCGCCCG
>JAEWCA010000208.1 GCA_023390875.1 Actinomycetes bacterium | reverse complement strand
GTGACGGTGCCGCCGTACGCCAACCCGCTGTCGACGTGCTCGGCCGCGGCGACGCCGCCGACCTCGACGAGCGCGTCACGCATCGACGCGCGCATCGCGACGGCGGCGTCCCAGCCGTGCGCGCGTGCGAGCGCGTCGCCGCTCACGGGCAGCTGGGCGGAGCACCACCCGCCGGCGCGGCCGCTCGCGCCGTACCCGGCGACGACCTGCTCGACGAGCAGCACGTCGAGCGACGGGTCGGCCTCGAGCAGGTAGTACGCGGTCCACAGCCCGGTCATCCCGGCGCCGACGATGACGACGTCGGCCTGCGTGTCGCCGTCGAGCGGGTCCCGCGCGACGAGGTCGTCCTCGTCGAGCTGGTCGAACCACAGGGACAGGCCGCGCAGGTCGGTCACAGGTGGGTCCAGGCCTCGGACAGGACGCCCCGGAGGATCTGCTCGATCTCGTCGAACTCGGCCTGCCCGCACGTGAGGGGCGGGGCGAGCTGGACGACGGGGTCGCCGCGGTCGTCGGCCCGGCAGTACAGCCCTGCCTCGAACAGCGCGCCCGACAGGAACCCGCGCAGCAGGCGCTCGCTCTCGGCGGCGTCGAACGTGGTGCGGGCCGCCTTGTCCTTGACGAGCTCGATCCCGTAGAAGAACCCCTCGCCGCGCACGTCGCCGACGATGGGCAGGTCGAGCAGCTTCTCGAGGGTCTGCCGGAACGCGGGGGCGGTCTCCCGGACGTGGTCGTTGAGCCGCTCGCGCTCGAAGAGGTCGAGGTTCGCCATCGCCACGGCCGCGGAGACCGGGTGGCCGCCGAACGTGTAGCCGTGCGGGAACATCGCGTCGCCCGAGGCGAACGGCTCGTACACGCGGTCCGACGCGATGAGGGCGCCGATGGGGGAGTAGCCGGACGTCATGCCCTTGGCGCACGTGACCATGTCGGGCACGTAGCCGAAGTCGTCGCACGCGAACATCGACCCGATCCGGCCGAACGCGCAGATCACCTCGTCGGACACGAGCAGCACGTCGTACCGGTCGCAGATCTCGCGCAGCCGCTCGAAGTACCCCGGGGGCGGGGGGAAGCAGCCGCCGGCGTTCTGCACGGGCTCGACGAACACCGCGGCGACCGTCTCGGGCCCCTCGAACTCGATGGCCTCGGCGACCCGGTCGGCGGCCCACAGCCCGAACGCCTTGGGGTCGTCGCGCAGGTGCTCGGGTGCCCGGTACAGGTTGGTGTTCGGCACCTTGTGGGCTCCGGGGACGAGCGGCTCGAACGGCTCCTTGAGGGCGGGCAGCCCGGTGATCGACAGGGCCCCGTGCGGGGTGCCGTGGTACGCGATGGACCGCGAGATCACCTTGTACTTGCCGGGCCGTCCGACGAGCCGCCAGTACTGCTTGGCGAGCTTCCAGGCGGTCTCGACGGCCTCGCCGCCGCCCGTCGTGAAGAACACGTGGTTCAGGTCGCCGGGCGCGTAGGCCGCGAGCCGCTCGGCCAGGTCGATGGCCTGCGGGTGCGCGTACGACCACAGTGGGAAGAACGCGAGCTGCTCGGCCTGCTCGCGGGCGCGCGCGGCGAGCTCGGCGCGTCCGTGCCCGGCCTGCACGACGAACAGGCCGGACAGCCCGTCGATGTAGCGGCGGCCCGCGTCGTCCCAGATGTGGTGGCCCTCGCCCCGCACGATCGTCGGGACCCCGTGCTCCCACGCGCTCTGCCGCGTGAAGTGGCCCCACAGGTGCGCCCGGGCGGCGTCGGCGCGCGGCGTGCCGGCCGGCGTGGTGCCGCCCGCCGTGGCCGTCGGGACGGCGCCCGCGGGTGTCGTGCCGGTCATCGCGTCCCCCAGTTGTAGAGCTGCTTGCGCAGGCGCAGGTAGACGAACGTCTCGGTGGTCCGCACGCCCGGCAGGCCGCGGATCTTCTGGTTGAGCACCTCCAGCAGGTGGTCGTCGTCCTCGCAGACGACCTCGACGAGGAGGTCGAAGCCGCCCGCGGTGATGACGACGTAGTCGACCTCCGGCAGCTCGGCGAGCGCGTCCGCGACGTCCTCCAGGTCACCCTCGCACCGCAGGCCGATCATCGCCTGCCGCCGGAACCCGACCTGCAGGGGATCGGTGACGGCGACGATCTGCACGACGCCGGAGTCCGTGAGCCGCTGGACGCGCTGCCGGACGGCCGCCTCGGACAGGCCGACGGCCTTGCCGATCGCGGCGTACGACCGGCGCCCGTCCTCCTGGAGCTGCTCGACGATGGCCTTGGACAGGTCGTCGAGCGCCGCCGGCCCGGCCGGGGGTCTGCGTGTCTCCACCGGTCGATCGTGTCGTGCCGCCGAGACCCGCGCAAGGGATTCCGTCGTCGAGCACATGCGCAACTTCTGATTCCGGTGGCACGACGGCCCGGTGACGGGGAAAAGCCGCAGCAGACCCTCGCGCGACGGTGCCGGGCGGCGTAGCGTGCCGGGCACCACCCCGTCGTCGCGCGGGCGCGGCCCGAGGCTGCGCCGCCGCGGCGGGACCGTCCCGTGCGATGGAGGTGCTCGTGAGCCAGACCACCCTGCTCAACGTGAT
>JAEWCA010000189.1 GCA_023390875.1 Actinomycetes bacterium | reverse complement strand
GCGTCGCCGAGGTGCGCGGCCGCGGCGCGATGCTCGCCGTCGAGCTCGTCCGGCCCGGCACGCTCGAGCCCGACGGCGCCGCCGCGGCGCGGGTCGCCCGGGCGTGCGCGGCCGAAGGTGTGCTCGTGCTGACGTGCGGCACGTGGGGCAACGTCGTCCGGCTGCTGCCCCCGCTCGTCATCGGGCACGACCTGCTCGACGACGGGCTGGACGTCCTGGAACGGGCGCTGCTCGCCGGCTGAGCGCTCAGGCCGGCGTGCGCTCCTGCAGGCCCCACGGCGACCCGTAGGGGCCCGCCAGGAGGTCGAGGAACGGCACCGCGTCGAACGCCTCCGGGCCGAGCACGCCCGACCCCTTCCACACGCCCGTGGCCAGCAGCTCGAGCGCGACGACGGGGTTGACCGCCGTCTGCCACACGACGCACTGCGCGCCGTACTCGGCCATCGACCACGCGTTGTCGACGACGTGGTGCAGGTACACCTCGCGCGGCGCGCCGTCCTTGCCCGTGCCGGTGACCAGCACGCCCGCGCACGTCGAGCCCGTCATGTGCGGGCCGAGCGTCGCCGGGTCGGGCAGGACGGCCGCGACGACGTCGCGCGGGCTCACGTCGCCACCGCGCACGTGCACCGGCGTCGTCGAGTCGAGGTGCAGCTGGTGCAGCGTGCGCAGGACGCCGATGAACTCCTCCCCGAGGCCGTACTTGAACGTCACGCGGCGCGCGTCGACCCAGCGCGGGACGAGCAGCACCTCCTCGTGCTCCACGTGCACGCACTCGACCGGGCCGATCGGGTCCGGGAAGTCGAACACCTCGGGCTCGTGGAACGGCGGGACGGTGTACCAGCCGGCCTCGACTCCCCCGCCGGCCTGCGCCCGGTCGGCGGACCAGATCACGGGCGGGTTGAGGCACTCCTCGATCGTCGTCCAGATGGAGAACGACGGCGCGAAGATCGGCTCGCCGTGCTCGTCGTGCACCACGAGGTTCGCGCCGTCGCGGACACCGACCTCGTCGATCGCGTCGAACAGGTGGTCGGCCGCGTAGCGGGCGAACACGTCCGACAGGCCCGGCTCGACGCCCATCCCGACGAGCGCGAGCCGTCCCGCGTCGGACCACGTGGTCGCCTGCGCGAACTGCTCGTCGCCGAGCTTGACCCCCGGCAGCTCGTACGGCAGGTCGGGGTGCGGGTGGGACAGCGACATGGCCATGTCGAGGTAGTCCGCGCCGGCCGCGAGCGCTCCGGTGAACACGGGCATGACGAAGCGGGGGTCGACGGCGTTGAGCACGTGCGTCACCGCGTGCTCGCGGGCCAGCGCCTCGACAGCGCGCGCGTCGGAGGCGTCCACGGTCGCCGCGACGAACCGGTCCGTGCCGACGTCGTGCTCACCCGCGGCAGCGACGGTCCGCTGCGCGCGTGCCAGGTCGTAGTCGGCCATGACCATGCGCTCGAAGAAGCCGCGCCGGGCGGCGCTCCGGGCGACCGCGTCGCCCACGCCGCCGCTGCCCACCACGAGGACGCGCATCAGGCGCCGAACGCCGACATCACGTGCTTGATGCGCGTGTAGTCGTCGAACCCGTACATCGACAGGTCCTTGCCGTAGCCGGACTGCTTGAAGCCGCCGTGCGGCATCTCCGCCACGAACGGGATGTGCGTGTTGATCCACACGACCCCGAAGTCGAGCGCACGCGACATCCGCAGGGCCGTGCCGTGGTCCGACGTCCACACCGAGCTCGACAGCCCGTACCGCACGCCGTTCGCCCTGGCGATCGCCTCGGCCTCGTCGGTGAACGTCTGCACGGTGATGACCGGCCCGAAGATCTCGTCCTGCACGGCCTCGTCGTCCTGCCGCAGGCCGTCGACGACGGTCGCCTCGACGAAGTAGCCCACGTCGCCGACCCGCCCGCCGCCGGCGACGACGTCCGCGTGGTCGGGCAGCCGCTCGAGGAAGCCCGTGACCCGCTCGAGCTGGTGCACGTTGTTGACCGGTCCGAACGCGACGTCGGGGTCGTCGGGCGGTCCGGTCCGCTGGCCGCGCGCCGCCTCCGCGAGGGCCGCGACGAACTCGTCGTGCACCTTCTCGTGCACGAGCACGCGGGTCGCCGCGGTGCAGTCCTGGCCCGCGTTGTAGTACCCGGCGGCCGCGATGCCCTCCGCGGCGTTCGCGAGGTCGGCGTCCGGGAAGACGATCACGGGCGCCTTGCCGCCGAGCTCGAGGTGGACGCGCTTGAGCCCGTGCGACGCCGCCTCGGCCACCTGCGAGCCGGCGCGGACCGAGCCCGTGATCGCGACCATGTCGGGCCGCGGGTGGGACACGAGCGCGCGGCCCGTGTCCCGGTCGCCGCAGACCACGTTGAGCACGCCGGGCGGAAGGACCTCGGCCGCGACCTCGGCGAGCAGCAGGGTCGACGCGGGAGTCGTGTCCGACGGCTTGAGCACCACCGTGTTGCCGGCCGCGAGCGCCGGCGCGATCTTCCAGATGCCCATCATCAGCGGGTAGTTCCACGGCGTGACCTGGCCGACCACGCCGACCGGCTCACGGCGCACCCACGACGTGTGCCCCGCCATGTACTCCCCCGCGCTGAGCCCGTCGAGCACGCGCGCGGCACCGGCGAAGAACCGCAGCTGGTCGACGCACGGCGGCACCTCGTCGGTCGCCGTGAGGTGCAGCGGCTTGCCGGTGTTCCTCGACTCGACCGCGACGAACTCCTCCGCACGCGCCTCGACCGCGTCGGCGAGCCGCAGCAGCCCGAGCTGCCGCTCGGCGGGTGTCGCACCGCCCCAGCCCGGGAACGCGGCGGACGCCGCAGCGTAGGCGGCGTCGACGTCGGCGGCGCCGCTCAGCGGCGCCTGCGCGTAGGTCTGCCCGGTCGACGGGTCGACCA
>JAEWCA010000176.1 GCA_023390875.1 Actinomycetes bacterium | reverse complement strand
GGGTCGACCGCCGCCGCCGTCGACCCGCCCGCCGCGCGCGCCGCCGGCCTCAGGCGGAACGCCACAGCCACGTGAGCTGGTCGCCGGCCTTCGGCAGCCACCCGTCCGGCGGGTCCTCCCCGACGCGCCCGTCGACCACTTCCCGGATGAGGTCCGCGTGCCCGGTGTGCCGCGCGTACTCCTGCACGAGGTCGAACAGGAGCCGTCGCAGGCTGACGTGGTTGCCGTCGTCGTCGGCGCGGTGGACGAGCTGGTCGAGCCCGCCGTCCGCGAGCGCGTCGCGGAGCCGGGTGCGGGAGCGGTGCACCGCGCCGTCCCAGATCGCGTAGAGGTCGTCGGGGGAGTCGTCGGCCGCCGCGAGGAGCTCCGAGTGGTTCTCCTCCCAGCGCTCGGGGTGCCAGATGGGCCCGGGGTGCTGCCCGGCGAGGTGCCACGAGAAGTAGGTGTCCTCGACGGCGGCGAGGTGCTTGAGCAGGCCGCCGAGCGTGAGCGTGGACGCCCCGACGGTCCGGGCGAGGCCGTCGCCGTCGAGGTCGTCCGTCTTCCAGCGGAACGTGACGCGCATGAGGTCGAGGGAGCCGACGAGGTGCTCGATGTCGCTCCCGGCGAGTGGTGTGCCGAACTGCTCGTAGGTCGTCATGCGGCCGACGGTAGGAAGGGTTCCGGACGATCGACGTCCGGTACCTCGACTCATTCGGGAGACAGCACGCAGCGCATCTCGTAGTTGGGGACGACGACGCCGTTGCGTGCGGTGTTGTGGGGCCGGTACTCGACGACCGTGAACCCCAGGCGCTCGAACGCGGGCTTCGCGCTCCGGCTGGCGAACATGCGCAGCACCGTCAGCCCGCGGGACCGGGCGTCGGCCTGCACGGCCTCGACGAGCATCCGTGCGACGCCCCGGCCGCCGACCCGGGGGTGGACGAAGAGCATGTCGACCACGCCGTCGTCCCGCAGGTCGCTGAACCCAACGACCTCGCCGTGCGACTCCGCGAGGACGGTGGCCGCCTCACGCCGGCGGCCGTCCCAGCCGGTCAGGTCCGCGTCGGCCGGCCCGGCCCACGCCTCGATCTGCTCCGGGTCGTACAGCGCGGCGGCCGTCTGCCGGACCGCGGCCTGGAAGACGGCGAACGTCGCCGGGGCGTCGTCGGGCGACCGGTACGGCCGGAGCGTGATCGTCGGCCCGCCGCTGCTCGTCGCCACCCGAGCACGGTAGTCCGTGGGTGGTCGCGGCTTCGCCGTGCCGGACGAGCGCCTCGGCGGCCCGCATCCACGGCGGGGGGAGTGCGGGTGAGCTGGTGGCACGACGGGCGAGCCGCAGCCGGAGCAGGACCGCTGCCGCACCGGTGAGCGCCGCGACCGCGTAGACGAGGTTCGCCGGCACGTCCGCGACGATGCCGTACGCGCCCGTGACCAGGCCGTTCACCGCCAGGAGCGCCCAGGTGCCCCAGGCGATCCCGGACACGTCGGCCGACCGCCACGCGGTGAGCGCTGCCGGCACGACGAGCCACAGCACCGAGCACCCGAGCACCACCGTGACGACCCCGATCCCGTGGCGCGACGCCGCGCCGCACGCGGCGACCAGCACCGACGCCCAGACCACGGGCACCCGCATGCCGCCCCCGGACGCCCCGGCGGACAGGGCGACCAGCACGGTCGCCGCGGTCGGCAGGAACGCGGCGACCGACTGCGCGACCACCCACACGTCACCGAGGTGCACGCCGTACACGCCCCACCCGACGGCGGACACCAGCGAGCTGAGCAGCGCCGCGACGCTCACGCCGGCCACGTCACCCGTCGCACGCAGCCGCACGAGCTGCGGCACCGTGCCGCACGCCGAGAGCAGGAGGCACACGAGCCCGAGGGCGGCCGTCACGGGAGCACCCACGGCGGTGGGCCGAGACGCATGGCGGGTGCTCCGGGGGTCGACGCGACGGGGTGCGACCGTCACGGCGCGACGGTCCCGTGCTGCCTGTCGGCCGGCCGGATGCCGTCGTTCTGGGACTTCCGTCCCTCGTCCACCCCTCTCGCAATTGTGATATCACTTTGATATCGCTCGAACCCCGATGGAGGCTGCCATGACCGACACGCACGTCCCGCCGCAGGAGTCGACCGGCGGCATCCCCGCAGGTGCGCCCGTCGGGCACGCCGGGACGCGGGTCGAGGTCGAGGAACGCGAGGCCCGGTCCGCCGGCGCCGCCGTGGCCCTCCCGGTGCTTCTGCTCGCGTTCGTCCTGATCGTCGTGATGATCCGGCTGTTCATCCTCGCGGACACGCAGGACGACGGGCTGCTCGTGCTCGCCGGCATCGTCGCGTTCTTCGGCTCGATCCTTGCGTTCGGCTCGCTCTCCGTGGTCAGCCCCGGGCAGACCCGCGTGCTGCAGCTCTTCGGCCGCTACGTCGGCACGATCCGGCGCACCGGCCTCGTCGTCGCGATGCCGCTCACCCGGCGGCACAAGGTGTCCGTGCGGGTGCGCAACTTCGAGACCAACGAGCTCAAGGTCAATGACGCCGACGGCAACCCGGTGAACATCGCCGCGATCGTCGTCTGGCAGGTCGCCGACACCGCCCGCGCCACGTTCGCCGTCGAGGACTACACCGACTTCGTGCGCGTCCAGTCCGAGTCCGCGCTGCGGCACGTCGCGATGTCGCACCCGTACGACCACGCCGAGCACGGCGAGAACAGCCTGCGCGGCGCCACCGACGTCGTGTCCGCCGAGATCGCCACCGAGGTCGCGGCCCGCGTCGTCATCGCGGGCGTCGAGGTCGTCGAGGCCCGCATCTCGAACCTCGCCTACGCCCCCGAGATCGCGCAGGCGATGCTGCAGCGGCAGCAGGCCGGGGCGATCATCGCGGCCCGCGAGCGCATCGTCGACGGTGCCGTCGGGATGGTCGAGCAGGCGCTCGCGCGGCTCGAGCAGGACGACGTCGTCGTGCTCGACGACGAGCGGAAGGCCGCGATGGTGTCGAACCTGCTCGTCGTCCTGTGCGGCGAGAGCCGGGCCACCCCGATCGTCAACACCGGCTCGCTGTACGCCTGAGGATGCCGACGACCGACGGCCCCGGGGCGGAGCGCCGGCGCGCGGCCGCCGAGCGGCGCGCAGTGGTGCTCCTGTCTCTTATACACAAGTGACGCGGC
>JAEWCA010000165.1 GCA_023390875.1 Actinomycetes bacterium | reverse complement strand
CCTGACGGCCGGCCGTCAGGACCGCACCGGCCGTGCCCGGCGTCGGCCCCACTTCTCCGCACCACGCGATCGAGGAACGGGTGTCCCATGAACGCCAAGAAGCTGGTCGTCGCTGCCCTCGCCGCCGGGATCCTCGGGACGGTCTACGTCTCGTCCGCCGCGGCCACCCCTCCCTCCACGGACCCGCCCGAGTCCAGCGACCTGGTGAGCGGCCCCCTCGACGGCAGCGCGGGCCGGCACCCGCTGCGCGTCGAGCAGGACGGTGTCGAGCTCAAGGTCAAGCGGCCCACCACCGTGGCGACGTTCGACCTCACGTACGAGCCCGGCGAGTTCTCCGGCTGGCACTCGCACCCGGGCATCGTGGTGGTGGTCGTGAAGTCCGGCACGGTGCAGCGCACGACGCCCGGCAAGCACGGGCACTGCACCACGCAGACGTTCACCGCGGGCACGTCGTTCACCGAGGTCGGGACGCACTACGTCGCCAACCCGAGCGCGACCGACCCGGCCGTCCTGTCCATCACACGCATCTACCCGACCGACGCCACGGTGGGGCGGATCGACCAGCCCGCGCCCGACTGCGGCTGACCCCGGGTCACGAGGCGGGGCACACGACCCCGACGCACTGCGGGCTGTTCCCGTTGCGACGGGCCGTGTTGCCGCCGAGGTCGGTGACCCCGGGGGCGTAGATGCCCCAGCCGGTGTTGTTGTTCGCCGCGTTGCCGCCGACGCTCGTCTGCGTGTCGCCGGCGTCGATGCGGATGCCGTCGCCGCCGAGCCGGAACACGTTGTCCTGCACCCGGACGCCGTCCGTCGACGGGCTCGTCTGCTCGAAGCCGGTGCCGTTCGACCGGAACGTGTTGCCCGAGACCGTGCCGTCGGACCCGTCGAACGACACGGCGGTGGTGTTCGCGGCGAACGTGCTGCCCGTGAGCGTGAAGAAGGTGAGGCCGAAGCCGCTGACACCGACGTCGCTGCCCTTCACGAGGCTGTCCGTGAGCGTCGTGCTGCTCATGAACTGGGCGCTCACCGCACGGTCGTTCTGCAGGAGGTCGGTGCGACGCAGCTGGACGGTGCCCTCGATCACGGTGACGCCGTTCGTGTTCTGCTCGATGCGCGAGTCGTCGACGGTGACGTCGGAGGAGTCGACGACGAGCGCCGTCCCGTTCCCGGCGAACGACGTGCGGCTCACGTCGACGTGCGTGAACCACCCGGCGAGGATGCCGCGCGCGTTGTGGCTGAACGTCGACCGGGTCACCACGTGCTGCTTGCCGTAGTGGCCGGCGGGGATGTCGCCCGACGCGTCGAGGCCGTCGGTGTTGCCGTCGAACGTCACGTTGCGCACGGTGACGACGCCGCTCGCGCCGCCGTCGTCCGTCCCGACCGTCTGGACGCCCTGACCCCAGCCGGCGATCGTGCCGTTGCGGATCGTGATGTCGCCGGCGACCGGGATCGCGATGCCGAGCCCCGAGCCGGGGCCGCGCAGCGTGTGGCCGCCGAGGTTGAGGTCGACGCCCGCGGCGAGCGTCAGCGCGGGGCCGGGAGCCGGGCACGTGAGGTCGGACCGGAGCGTGGTGCTCGCCAGCACCGTCGACCCGCACGCGGGCGGCGGGCCGTCGGCCTCGGCCGGTGCGGCGACGAGCACGGCGCCGGCCGTGAGGGCGAGGCAGGACAGGACGGCGGACGCTCGCATGATGGACCCCCCTGGTCGTGAGGCCCGACGACGGATGGCGGGCCTGCGGACGAGCGTCCTCGCCCGCAGCGCCCGGAAACAACCGCTATGTCCCGATATCCGGGGGTGAAATCATGCCCGCGCCGGCTCGACGCCACGTGCCCGGCGCACGCGCCACACCGTCCGCCACCAGCGGTGCCCGTGCACGCGCGGGTCGCGCTGCTCGCGGGGCTCGACGACCGGTGCGTCCGGCCGTGCGCTCGCGGCGAGCGCCGCGGTGGTCTGACCGGCGAGCACGGCCAGCAGGTGCGTTCCGTCCATCATGGGATCCCCCCGGGGGCTCAGGGTCGGTGCGAGGTGCCCCGACGGGGGGATGACGCACGACGGCCCGGGACCTCGACAGAGGTCGCGGGCCGGTCGTCGAGCGCCGGGTCAGCCGAGCAGGCGAGCCATCCACGCCTCGACGGCATCGGGGTCGCGCGGCAGCGCCGCCGACAGGTTCTCGTTGCCGTCGGCCGTCACGAGCACGTCGTCCTCGATGCGTACGCCGATGCCCCGGTACTCCTCCGGGACGAGCAGGTCGTCCGACTTGAAGTACAGGCCCGGCTCGATCGTGAACACCATGCCCGGCTCGAGGATCCCGTCGAGGTACAGCTCCGCACGGGCCTGCGCGCAGTCGTGCACGTCGAGGCCGAGGTGGTGGCTCGTGCCGTGCACCATCCAGCGGCGGTGGTGCTGGTTCTCCGGCAGCAGCGACTGCTCGGCGCTCACCGGCAGCAGACCCCACTCGTCCAGGCGCGCGGCGATGACCTCCATCGCGGCGGCGTGCACGTCACGGAACCTCGTGCCGGGCTTCGCGACCGCGAACGCGGCGTCGGCCGCGTCGAGCACCGCCTGGTAGACGCGCCGCTGCACCTCGGTGAACGTGCCGTCGACGGGCAGCGTGCGCGTGACGTCGGCCGTGTACAGGCTGTCGACCTCGACGCCCGCGTCGACCAGCACGAGCTCGCCGGACCGGACGGGGCCGTCGTTGTCGATCCAGTGCAGCGTCGTCGCGTGCTCGCCGGCCGCCGCGATCGTCTCGTAGCCGACCGCGTTGCCCTCCTGGCGGGCGTGCCCGACGAACGTCCCCTCGATGACCCGCTCGCCGCGCGCGTGCGCCTGCGCCGCGGGCAGCGCCCGGACGATCTTCTCGAAGCCCTCGATCGTCGTGCCGACGGCCAGGCGCATCTGCTCGATCTCGTGCGCGTCCTTGACGAGCCGCAGCTCCGAGAGCGTCTCGGCCAGCGCGGTGTCGCGCTCGCCCGACGCCTCCGCGGCCCGGATCTCCTCGATCACGGCCTCGACGGCCTCGTCCACGTCCGGCACCACGAGGACCTGCACGCCGTCCGCGCCGACGTCCTTCGCGAGCGCGTCCCGCAGGTCGTCGAGGTGCGCCGTGCGGATGCCCGTCGTCGTCTCCATGTCCTCGAGCGTCGGACGGGCGCCGACCCAGAACTCGCCGTACCGCGAGTCGGAGAAGAACTCCTCGGTGTCCCGACCGGCCAGCGGCCGCAGGTACAGCACCGCGTGGTGCGCGCTGCCGTCGTCGCCCGTGCCGTCCTCGACCGGGTGCAGCACGAGCACCGCGTCGGGCTCCTGCTCCATGCCGAGGCCCGTGAGGTGCGCGAACGCCGAGTGCGGGCGGAACCGGTAGTCCGTGTCGTTCGAGCGGACCTTGAACGTGCCCGCGGGCACCACGAGCCGCTCGCCCGGGAACGTCGCCGACAGCGCCGACCGCCGGGCCGCCGTGTGGTCGGCCGCGGGGCTGCGCGTCGCCGTCGACGCCGGCCGCTCCGCCCAGCCCGACGTCACGAACCGCAGGAACTCCGCCGACCCCGGTCGCTGGGACCGGTTGCTCCCACGGTCCGCGAGCGGCTGCTCGCTGGTCGGGGTCTCCGGGGTGTCAGGCGTCGTGTCCGAGGTCATCGGCCCAGTCTCCCACCGGCGCCGGGCGCGGCTCGACCCGGCGACGCTCCTATGGGTCGTCAAGCGGTGGCGGGGTCGTGTTCGAGTTGGCGGAACAGGTCGCGGGCGATGTAGCGCTTGAGGCAGCGGCGGATCTCGCGGTCGGTCTTGCCCTCGGTTCGGCGGCG
>JAEWCA010000389.1 GCA_023390875.1 Actinomycetes bacterium | reverse complement strand
CGTCGGGCGGCGGCGGCGTCGACCGGCCGCGCAGCGGGCCGAGGGTGAGCAGGGTGGCGACGAGCACGCCGATGCCGAAGCACACGAGCACCTCGGTCGTCGACCACACGACGAGAGCGGAGACGCCGAACGCGAAGACGGCCGTCCAGACGTACATGATCGCGACCGCCCGCCGGTGCGAGTGGCCGAGGCCGAGCAGCCGGTGGTGCAGGTGCATGCGGTCGGGGTGGAACGGCGACTTGCCGGCGCCGACGCGGCGGACGACGGCGAGCGCCATGTCGAGCAGCGGCAGCAGCAGGATGGCGAACGGCAGCAGGATCGGCAGGAACGCCGGGAACCGCTGACGGTCCAGCACCGACTCGGTGTCGATCTGGCCGGTCACGACGATCGCCGCCGCCGAGATCACGAACCCGAGCACCATCGCGCCCGAGTCGCCCATGAAGACGCGCGCCGGGTAGAAGTTGTGCGGCAGGAACCCGAGGCAGGCCCCGACGAGCGCGGCGAGCACCAGCGCGGCGAGGCTCGCGTAGTCGCCGCCGCCGGCCGTGCGCGTGAGCAGGTAGGCGTACAGGAAGAAGGCCGTGCCGCCGATGGCCAGCACGCCCGCCGCCAGGCCGTCGAGCCCGTCGACGAAGTTCACCGCGTTCATCGCGATGACGACCGTGAGGACCGTGAGGAACGTCCACATCCGCGTCGAGCTGATGACGTTCACGTCGCCGAACGGCAGCTGGTAGAGCTGGACGCCCTGCCACGCGAGGAACCCCGCGGCGAGCACCTGCCCCATGAGCTTGGTGAGCCAGTCGAGGTCCCAGATGTCGTCGGCGACGCCCAGCGCGCACACGAGCGCCGCTCCCCCGACGATCCCGATGAGCGGTCGCGGGTTGCCGTACAGGCCGTGCAGGAACGGCAGCCGGCTCGCCATGAGGATCGCGACCAGCAGACCGGCGAACATCGCCATGCCGCCGAGTCGCGGCGTCGGGATGGCGTGCACGTCCCGGTCGCGCACCGCGGTGATGGCGCCCCAGCGCAGCGCGCACCAGCGGGCGAGCGGCGTGGTGAGGTAGGCCACCGCTGCGGCGATGAGCAGGACCAGGAGGTAGACCCTCATGCGGTCGAACCCTCCGGTGCCGTCGGCGGGTCGGCGTCCGCGGTGCGGGCGGCCTCCGTGCCGTCGACCTGGCCCTGCGGCCCGGCGGCCTGGCCCTGCGGCCCGGCGGCCTGGCCCTGCGGCCCGTCGACCTCGGTGACCTCGCGCAGCTGCTCGAGCGAGAGCGCGCCCGCGCGGACGAGCCGCAGCCGGTCGCCCGTGGCGTCGACGATGGTGGACGCGACGCCGCCCGGGGCGGCCCCCGCGTCGAGGTACACGGTGACCGACTCGCCGAGCTGGTCGAACGCGTCCTGCGCGGTGACGGCCGCGGGCGAGCCGGTCCGGTTGGCGCTGGACACGGCCATCGGCCCGGTCCGGCGCAGGAGCGCGAGCGCCGTCGGGTGGTCCGGCACGCGCAGCGCGACCGTGCCGCCGGTCTCGCCGAGGTCCCACGCGAGCGACGGCTGCGCGCGCACGATGAGCGTGAGGCCGCCGGGCCAGAACGCCTCGGCGAGCGCGCGGGCGCCGGCCGGCACGTCGGTCGCGAGGCCGTCGAGCGTGCGCACGTCGGCGATGAGCACCGGGGGCGGCATCTGCCGGCCGCGACCCTTCGCGTCCAGCAGCGCCTGCACGGCGGGCGGCGTGAACGCGTCGGCCCCGATGCCGTAGACCGTGTCCGTGGGCAGCACGACGAGCGCGCCGCGGGAGACGGCGTTCACCGCCTCGTCGATCGCGGGGCCCCAGGTGGTCGGGTCGTCGGCTGCCGAGATCCGCTCGTTCACGCCTGCGATCCTCCCACGGTGTCGGTGGGCGACTCGCCGGACGTGCCGGGAGCGCCTCGGTGTGCTGCCGGGTGCGCCGCCGTCCGCGCGCGGCGAGCGACGAGCATCCGGGGCCGGCCCGTGAGGTCGGGCCGGGTGTGGACGTCGACGAACGCACCGGTCGCGTCGGCGTCCCGCCGCGCGGCCACGTCCTGGACCTCGGCGTGCTCCATCACGAGCAGGCCGCCGGGGACGAGCAGCCGGACGGCGGCCGCGATCACCGCACGCGGGACCTCGAGCCCGTCGGCGCCGCCGCCGTACAGCGCGAGGTCGGGGTCGTGGTCGCGGACCTCGGGGTCGACGGGCACGGCGTCGGGCGGGATGTACGGCGGGTTCGACACCAGGACGTCGACGCGCCCCTCGAGGTCGGCCAGCAGGCGGGCGTCGCGCACGTCGCCGAGCTCGACGCGCACGCCGGGGGCTGCGTTGGCGTCCGCGTTGCGCCGGGTCAGGGCGACCGCCGCCGGCGACGCGTCGACCGCCGCGACGGTGGCGGACGGCACCTCGGTCGCGACGGCGACCGCGATGCCCCCGGCGCCGCAGCACAGGTCGACGACCACCGGGGCGTGCCCGTCGGCAGCGAGGCGCGCGGCCTCGTCGACCGCGACCTGCGCGACCTGCTCGGTCTCGGGCCGGGGCACGAAGACGCCGGGCTCGACGTGCATCGTCAGGTAGCGGAACCCCGTCGAGCCCGTGATGTGCTGCAGCGGCTCGCGCAGCCGGCGGCGCTCGACCAGGTGGGCGTACCGCTCGGCGAAGCCCTCGGGCACGGGCGGCGGGAGCACGAGCTCGAGCCGCTCGACGCCGAGCGCGTGCGCGGCCAGGGCCGTCGCGTCGCTGCGTGGGGACGCGACACCGGCCTCGTCGAGCACGCGCGCGGCACCCTCGACG
>JAEWCA010000386.1 GCA_023390875.1 Actinomycetes bacterium | reverse complement strand
CCCCGGCGACCGGCAGCGAGGCGATCGTCGGGCCGACCACGGCGGGCCCGTCGGGCGTGCGCGCCACGAGCCGGCCGACCGGCCCCTCGACGTGCACGACGACCTCGCCGAGCCCGGCGATCGACTCGGCGACGGACCGCACGAGCGCGGCGTCCGGCTCGACCAGGTCGACGGTGAGCGTGTCCCCGGCGAACGCCGCCTTGAGCTCGTCGGGCGAACCCTCCGCGACGACCCGCCCGCGGTCGATGATCGACAGCCCGTCGGCGAGCCGGTCGGCCTCCTCCAGGTAGTGCGTGGTGAGCACGACGGTCAGCGAGTCCTCGCCCGCGAGCCGCCGGATCTCCTGCCACATCGACGCGCGCGCCTCGGGGTCGAGCCCGGTGGTCGGCTCGTCGAGGAACAGCACGCGCGGCGCGTCGACGAGCCCGAGGGCGACGTCGAGCTTGCGCCGCATGCCGCCGGACAGGACGCCGGTGCGCCGGTCGGCGGCGTCGGCCAGCCCGAACCGGTCGAGCAGCGCGGCGGCCCGGTCGAGCGACGCGGACCGCGACGCACCCCGCAGCCGGGCCGTCATCGCGAGGTTCTCGCGCGGGGTGAGCAGCACGTCGGCGCCCGTGCCCTGCGACACGTAGCCGATGCTGCGGCGCACCTGGTCGGCGTGCCGGACGACGTCGTGCCCGGCGACCCGCGCCTCGCCCGACGTCGCGCGCGACAGGGTCGTCAGGACGCGCGTGGTGGTCGACTTGCCGGCGCCGTTGGGGCCGAGCAGGCCGTGCACGGTGCCGGCCGGGACGCTGAGCGTGAGGCCGTCGAGGGCCCGGACGTCGGGTCGGCCGCGGCCGCCCGGATAGGTCTTCACGAGGCCTGATGCCTCGACTGCATGCGTCGGCATGGTGGTCGTCTCCTCGGGTGGGACCGGCCGAGGAGCCACCTATGCTGGATCTGCAGCGGATCGCACAGGCAGTGCCTCGGACGGTTCGTCGTCGGTCGGCCCGGGTGTGCCAGCACCTGGGCCGACCTGTTCCCGGGCGGGTCGCCCGGGGGTCGGTGGTCACGCGGTCGGGGGTGCCCCCTCCGTCGTGAAGTAGGGCGCGAGCGCCTCGGCGATCTCGTCCGGCTCGAGCCGGCCGCCGGCCGCGCGCGTGTGCAGCTCGCGCCACAGCGCGACGCCCTCGAGCGTCCCGTCCGTGATGCTGGCCTCGAGCCCGACGACGAAGTCGAGCTCGGCGTGCAGGATCGCGGACTCGTAGTCGGCCTCGAGGACGAAGATCGACGGCAGGCCCTGCGCCCGGGCCTGGTCCCGGGCAGCGTCGAGCGTCGTGATGCTGACCTGCAGCGCGGAGACGCGCATGCGGAGCAGCCGCGCGACGTCGTCGGGCCCGAGCAGCGGCAGGAACGAGAGCGCCGCCTCGAACTGGGGGAACTCCTTGACGGGGGTGCGCAGCAGGTCGGAGAGCCAGTCGACGGCCTCGGTGGCGCCCGCGTCGGTGAGCCGGTAGATCGTGCGCGTCGGCCGGTTGCCCTCGCGCTCGGTGGACGCCGCCTCGATGAGCCCGTGCTTCACGAGCGAGTCGACGACCGAGTACAGCGACCCGAAGTTGAGCCGGACCGACTCGTCCTTGCGGCGTTCGCGCAGGGTCATCGACATCTCGTAGGGGTGCATGGGCCGCTCCCAGAGCAGCGCGAGCACGGCCAGCGCGAGCGGGTTGTTGCGGGTCCTCGGGGCCATGCCGTCGCCTCCTGACGCGTATCGTCCGATCCCGAATGCTCGAACCAGAGTATATCTCGACTATGTCGCGTCTCAACCCCGACCTCGATGTTGAACGGATGTCCGATTCGTCACGGTCCCGCCGGACGGTGTTCACCCTCGCGTCCACCGGCGGACACCGGCCCCGGCGAGCCTGCACGGACACCCCGACACCGAGGAGACCTCGATGCTGCCTGCGCAGCCCGTGCACCAGCCGCGCCACCGCCGCACCCGCCTCGCCGTCGCCGGCGCGTCCGTGCTGGTCACCGGCCTGCTGTGCACCGTCCCCGCGACCGGCGCGAGCGCGCACGGCAACGCCCCGACCTGGACGCCGCCCACGACGCAGGACGACTTCCACCGGCTGTCGACCTACCCCGTCTACCTCAACGCGCCCGCCGGCACCGACCCGGCCGCGCCGTCGGTCGCCGAGATCTCCGCGGTCTCGAAGGACGGGAGGACGTTCGTCCACACCGACGCGCTCGCGGGCCGCATCGGGTTCGTCGACATCTCCGACCCGGCCCACCCGGCCGGTGCGGGCACGGTCGACCTGGTCGCCGACCTCGGCCTGCCGGCGCAGGCGTCGCCGACGTCGGTCGCGCTCGTCGGGGACCGGGTGCTGGTCGTCGTGGACACGTCGCCCGCGTTCACCGCGCCGTCCGGCGTGCTCGTCGTCGTCGACCTGCGCACGCACACGCCCCTGGCGACGATCGACCTCGGCGGCCAGCCCGACTCGATCGTCCTCACGCCCGACCAGCGCACCGCCGCGATCGCGATCGAGAACCAGCGCGACGAGGAGGCGACCCCGCCCGGGAGGAAGAAGGGCGACCTGCCGCAGGCGCCCGCCGGGTTCGTGCAGCTCGTCGACCTCAGCGCCAAGGACGTGCGCCGCTGGACGGCGAACCCCGTCGCGTTCGTCGACGCCGCGGGTGTGCCGCTGCCTGCCGTCGCGCGTGCGGGCATCGACTCGCCCCAGGACGTCGAGCCCGAGTACGTCGCGGTCAGCCCGGACGGCCGCACGGTCGCCGTGACCCTGCAGGAGAACAACGGCGTCGCGCTGATCGACGTGCGCACCCGCGCGATCACGCGCGTGTTCTCCGCGGGCACCGCGACCGTCACGGGGATCGACGTCAAGAAGGACGGCGTCATCGACCAGACCGGCGCGATCACCGACGTCCCCCGCGAGCCCGACGCGATCGCGTGGCTCGACCGCACGCACGTCGCGACCGCCAACGAGGGCGACTGGAAGGGCGGCACGCGCGGCTGGTCGGTGTTCGACACGACGACCGGCATGGTCGTGTGGGACAGCGGCGCCGAGCTCGAGCGGCTCGCCGTCCGCACCGGCCTGCACACCGAGGACCGGGCGGCCAAGAAGGGCGTCGAGATCGAGGGGTTGGCCGTCGCGACGCTCGGCGGCACGCCGTACGCGTTCGTCGGCTCGGAGCGGTCGAACTTCGTCGCCGTCTACGACGTCTCCCGGCCGCTGCGCCCCCGCTTCGTGCAGGTGCTCGCGACCACCAACGGGCCCGAGGGCATCCTGCCCGTGCCGTCGCGCGACCTGCTCCTGGTGTCGAGCGAGACGGACAGCGCCGCAGTCAACGTGCGGTCCGCGGTGAGCGTCTTCGGCAGTGGCCCGAGGTGGGCGCGCGACGCCGGAGCACCTCAGTTCCCGAGCGTCGTCTCGGCCGACGACGCGTCCGGCAACCCGATCGGCTGGGGCGCGCTCGGTGCGCTGACCGCCGACGTCCGCGACCGCAACCGGCTGTGGTCCGTCACGGACGCCGCCTACGCGCAGACCCGCCTGCTCTCGCTCGACGTGTCCCGCACCCCCGCCGTCATCGACCGTGCGGTGCCCGTCACCAAGGACGGCGCACCGATCGGGCTCGACGCCGAGGGCGTCGCGTCCCGGCCGGCCGGCGGCTTCTGGCTCGGCGTCGAAGGGGCGACGGGTGCCGGCAACCAGCTCGTCCGCGTCTCCGCCGACGGCGTGTGGCAGGAGGCCGTCGCGCTGCCCGCCGACGTCGCCGCGGGCCTGTCCAAGTGGGGCATCGAGGGCGTCACCACGACGAACGACGCCGCGGGCGAGCACGTGTTCGTCGCGCTCCAGCGCGGCCTGACGACGGACCCCGGCGGCCTCGCGGGGGCCGCGCGGATCGGCCGGTACGACGTCGCGACCGGTGCGTGGACGTGGTTCTCCTACCCGCTCGAGGCCGCCGCCGGCGGAACCGCGTGGCCCGGGTCCGGCGACTGGGTCGGCCTGTCCGAGGTCGTCGCGCTCGACGGCGACAGCCTCGCCGTCATCGAGCGCGACAAGCTCAACGGCCCGAACGCGCGGATCAAGCGCGTCTACCAGGTCGACCTGCCCGCCGACCCGGCACCCGGCACCGTCGCGCCGCTGAGCAAGCGGCTCGCGCTCGACGTGCTCCCCGCGCTGCAGGCCACGCACGGCTGGACGCAGGAGAAGCTCGAGGGCCTGACGGTCGGCGGCGACGGCAAGCTCTACGCGGTCACCGACAACGACGGCCTCGCCGACGCGACCGGCGAGACCGTGCTGCTGCGCCTCGGCCGCGCGTCCGCGGTGCTCACCGGGATCGACGGCCCCGGACGCGGGCACGGGCGCGGCTGACAGCTCGACCGCTCGGCGGTCGCCCGGGGCACGGGCGGCCGCCGAGACGGCACGATGGGCGCGTGGACCGACCGTTCCGGGTGATGACCGTGTGCACCGGCAACATCTGCCGGTCGCCGATGGCCGAGATCGTGCTGCGGGAGCGGTTCGCCGCGGCCGGGCTCGCCGACGCGGTGGTCGTCGACTCGTCCGGCATCAGCGACGAGGAGCACGGCCGGCCCGTCGACCGGCGCGCCCGTGCGGTGCTCGTCGAGCACGGCTACCCGGCCGGCGACGGCCACCGCGCCCGTCAGGTCCGTGCGACCGACCTGCCCGGCCACGACCTCGTGCTCGCGATGACGAGCGTGCACGCCCGGTCGCTGCGCCGGCTCGCGGGGTCGCCCGAGGTCGCCGACCGCGTCGTGATGTACCGGTCGTTCGACCCCGCCGCACCCGTCGTCCCGCCCGGTCAGCCCGAGCACGTGCTCGACATCGACGACCCCTGGTACGGCGGCCGCGAGGACTTCGAGGCGTGCCTCGCCCAGGTCGAGGCGGCGGCCGACGGCGTCGTCGCCCACGTCCGCGCGGCGCTCGCGGCGCGCTGACGCGCTACAGCCAGCCGTTGCGGCGGAACGCGCGCCACAGAGCCGCCGACGTCAGCGCGATCGCCCCCATCACGAGCCCGAAGCCGTAGGACGCGTGCGCCCACGGCAGGTGGTCGACGTTCATCCCGTACACCCCGGCGACCGCGGTCGGGACGAGCCCGATCGCGGCCCACGCCGAGATCTTCCGCATGTCCTCGTTCTGCCGGACGCTCACCCGGTTCTGCGCGACCGACACCTGCGCGATGTCGGCCTGCATGACGGTCGTGAGCATCGCGTCCTGGCCCTCGATGAGCTCGGCGGCGCGCAGCGCGTGGTCCTCGACGTCCCGGAAGTACGGCCGCATGACGGGCTGCACCCAGGGGATGTCGTCGTTCGCGAGCCGTGACAGGGGCCCGACGAGCGGCACGACGGCCCGGCGGAACAGCATCACCTCGCGCTTGAGCTTGTAGATCCGCTCGGCGTGGTCGCGGCCCGGCTCGTCGCCGAACACCTGGTCCTCGATCTCGTCGATGTCGGTGTCCACGGCGACGGTGACGTCGAGGTAGTCGTCGACGGTGAGGTCGAGCATCCGGTGCAGCACCGCCGCAGGCCCGTGCACGAGCATCGCGGGGTCCGCCTCGAGGTCGGCACGCGTTCGCGCAGGGACCGTGGAGTCGCCGTGCCGGACGACGATGACGAACCGCTCGCCGAGGAACAGCGCGATCTCGCCGACCTCGACGACCTCGACGTGGTCCACGTAGCGCACGGGCTTGATGACCGCGAACACCACGTCGCCGTACCGCTCGAGCTTGGGCCGCTGGTGCGAGCAGACCGCGTCCTCGATGGCGAGCTCGGGCAGCGCGAACCCGGCCGCGAGCGCCTCGAACTCGTCGGCCGTCGGCTCGTGCAGGCCGACCCACACGAACCCGTCGTCCTTCTCGGCCTCCCGGACGGCGACGAACAGGTCGTCGAGCCGGTGCCGGCGCACACCGCCGGTGTAGAGGGCGCAGTCCACGATCACGGCCGTGAGAGTACGTGCGCGACGGGCCGGCGGGGGCGTGAACCGGGCCGGACGAGCGGCTGAGATCCGCGGGACGTCGAGCGCCCCGGGTCGGTGTTCACGGCAGGATGAACGGCATGAAGGTCGCCCGCCGCGCGCACGTGCCCCCGTTCGCCGTCATGGAGATCCTGGCGGCCGCGAACGCCCGCCGCGCCGCCGGTGAGCACGTGCTCAACCTGTGCGCCGGCGAACCGTCCACCGGGGCGTCGGACGTCGTCCGGCAGCGGGCGGTCGACCTGCTCACGGCCGGCGACCTCGGGTACACCGAGTCGCTGGGGTCCCCGGGCCTGCGCGCGGCCGTCGCGCAGCACTACCGGGACTGGTACGACGTCGACGTCGAGCCGTCCCGGATCGCGGTGACGACCGGCTCGTCGGGCGGGTTCCTGCTCGCGTTCCTCGCGGCGTTCGACGTCGGCGACCGGGTCGCGCTCGCCGTCCCCGGCTACCCGGCGTACGCGAACATCCTCGCGGCGCTCGGGTGCGAGGTCGTCACGATCCCGTGCGGTCCCGACACCCGGTACCAGCCGACCGTCGCGCAGCTGGAAACGCTCGACGCCCCGGTCGACGGGCTGGTCGTCGCGAGCCCCGCCAACCCGACGGGCACGATGATCGACCCGACCGAGCTCGCGGCGCTCGCGACGTGGTGCGGCGACCACGGCGTCCGGCTCGTGAGCGACGAGATCTACCACGGCATCACGTACGACACGTCGCAGCCGCCGACGGCCGCGGCGTACCTCGGCTCGGGTGCGATCGTCGTGAACTCGTTCTCGAAGTACTGGGCGATGACCGGCTGGCGGCTCGGCTGGCTCGTGCTGCCCGACGACCTCGTCGCACCCGTCGACGCGCTCGCGGGCAACGTCGCGCTGTGCCCGCCGGCCCTCGCCCAGCACGCGGGCGTCGCGGCGTTCAGCGAGGCCGGGTACGCCGCGGCCCGGGAGAACGTCGAGCGGTACGCGGCCGCGCGCGAGCACCTGCTGTCGCGTCTGCCGGAGCTCGGCTGGACCCGGATCGCCCCGGCCGACGGCGCGTTCTACCTGTACGCCGACGTGTCCGCGTCCGGGCTGGACTCGGTGACGTGGTGCGCGCGCCTGCTCGGCGAGGCCGGCGTGGCGCTCACGCCCGGCACCGACTTCGACCCGTTCGACGGCGCCCGGTGGGTGCGGCTGTCGTTCGCGTCGTCCGTCGACGTGGTGCGCGAGGCCGTCGACCGGATCGTCGCCTGGCAGGCGGGGCTCTAGCGCCGTCGGCGCGACGTAGGTTGGGCACTGTGCCGCTGCCCCCGCTCGTCGACCCCGGTCCGCCGCTGACCCTGGACCAGCTCGCGCGCGCG
>JAEWCA010000556.1 GCA_023390875.1 Actinomycetes bacterium | reverse complement strand
CCGCTGGCCCGACCCCCGCTGGCCCGAGCCTCCGGCGCCACGTCCGCGGCCGCCACCCTGGCCCGTGCCTCCGCGCCTGTCCTGCGCGCTCATCTGCTGTCTCCGATCGCCTGGTCGACGCCCTCGAGCCCCTCGATGTCCGGGAGGTAGGGCGCGAGCGGGGGCAGCTCGTCCAGCGAGGACAGGCCCATCCGCTCCAAGAAGTATCCCGTGGTCGCGTACAGGACCGCGCCACTGCTCGGGTCGGTGCCGACCTCCGCGACGAGCCCTCGGGCCGTCAGGGTCCGCACGACGCCGTCGACGTTGACCCCGCGCACGGCCGACACCTGACCGCGGGTCACCGGCTGGCGGTAGGCGATCACCGCGAGCGTCTCCAGTGCGGCCTGCGTGAGCCGGGCGGTCTGCCCGTCGACGACGAACCGACCGACGACGTCGGCGTACGGCGACGCCGAGTAGATGCGCCACCCGTCCCCCGCGCGACGCAGCTCGAACCCGCGCGGTCGGCCGCCGAGCTCCCCGCGGTACTCGGCGGCCAGCTCGTCGAGCAGCGCCTCGACGCGGGCCGTGGGCAGCGCGAGGACGGTCGCGAGCCGCAGCGCAGGGATGGGCTCGTCGGCGACCATGAGCACGGCCTCGAGCGCGGCGAGCGCACCACCGGGCAGGTCGTCGACGTCGAACGCGAGCTCGTCCGCCTGTGCCGGGGCGGCGTCCGCCTCCGGCTCGGCCGCGTCGTCGTGCTCGGTCATGCGTCGTTCCCCTCGTCCTGCGTGGTGTCGTCGTCCGCTGCGACGCCGTCGGCCGCTTCCGTCTCCGTGCCCGTCGCGGTCGTGTCGAGCTGGTCGAAGTCGTCGGACACCTCGACCTCCCCTTCCGCCGACCCCGTCCACCGGACGGTGAGCTCGCCGAGCGGCGTGACCTGGTCGAACCCGACCGCACCCTCCCGGAACAGCTCGAGCAGCGCGAGGAAGCGGGCGACGACGACGATCGTGGAGCCGGCGTCGGCGGTGAGGCTGCGGAACGACGTCGCGCCCCCGTGCCGCAGCCGGTCGACGAGGACCGCGGCCTGCTCGCGCACGCTCACGGGCGGTGCGTGCAGGTGGCTGATGTCGACGCCGGGCGGTGCGGGCTTCGGCTGCGTCGCACGGGCGGCGAGTGCGGCCAGCTGGTCGGGCCCGATCTGCCAGACGAGCTCCGGCAGCAGCGCGGCGAGGTGCGGCTCGAGCTCGACGACACGCGGGTAGCGCCGGCCCTCCGTCGCGAACCGCTCGGCGAGGTCGGACGCGACCCTCTTGTACGCCCGGTACTGCAGCAGCCGGGCGAACAGCAGGTCGCGCGCCTCGAGCAGCTCGAGGTCCTCGGCGTCCTCGACCTCCGCCGACGGCAGCAGCCGCGCGGCCTTGAGGTCGAGCAGGGTCGCGGCGACGACCAGGAACTCGCTCGCCTGGCCGAGGTCCCACTCGCGCTCCTTGGCCCGGATGTGCGCGATGAACTCGTCCGTCACGCGCGCGAGCGCGACCTCCGTGATGTCGAGCTTGTGCTTCGCGATCAGGCCCAGGAGCAGGTCGAACGGGCCGCTGAAGTTGTCGAGGTGGACCTCGAAGCCGTGCGTCCCCGCCGGGGCGGGCTCGTCGACGGTGACCGGGTGCTCGGGCGTGGCCGCGCGCTCGTCAGGCGGCGTCGCCACGGGCGACGAGCTCACGGGCCAGCTGGCGGTAGGCCGCCGCACCGCTGTGCGTCGGGGCGTACGTGGTGATCGGCTCGGCGGCGACGGTCGCGTCCGGGAACTTCACGGTGCGTCCGATGACCGTCTGCAGCAACGTGTCGCCGAACGCCTCGTGCACGCGCGCGACGACCTCACGGGCGTGCAGCGTCCGCGAGTCGTACATGGTCGCGAGGATCCCGTCGACCTCGAGCCGCGGGTTGAGCCGGTCGCGGACCTTCTCGATCGTCTCGACGAGCAGCGCGACACCGCGCAGCGCGAAGAACTCGCACTCGAGCGGGATGAGCACGCCGTGCGCCGCGGTGAGGGCGTTCACGGTGAGCAGGCCGAGGGACGGCTGGCAGTCGACCAGCACCACGTCGTACTCGTCGAGCACCGGACGCAGCGCACGGGCCAGCACGGTCTCGCGCGCGACCTCGCCGACCAGCTGCACCTCCGCCGCGGACAGGTCGATGTTCGCGGGCAGCAGGTCGAGGTTCGGCTGGTCCGTGGCGCGGATGACGGCGTGGATGTCCGCGTCGCGCTCCATGAGCAAGTTGTACACGGTGCGGTCGAGCTCGTGCGGGCTGACACCCAGACCGACCGACGCGGCGCCCTGCGGGTCGAAGTCGACGACCAGGACGCGGCGGCCGTACTCGGCGAGCGCCGCGCCGAGGTTGATGGTGGTCGTCGTCTTGCCGACGCCACCCTTCTGGTTGCACATCGCGATGACGCGGGCCGGACCGTGCGACGCCAGAGGCGTCGGGTCGGGGAACTCGGGCAGCGGACGTCCGACGGCGTCGAGCTGCGGGTCGGTCGTCTGCTGGCTCACCACGCGGGACAACCTACCGGACCCGGTAGCCCGGCGACGGTGCGACAGACCGCGTGTGCGTCAACGGCCCGCAACGGGCTCAGAGCGCGCGCGGGTGCGCCGCGACGTAGACCTCCCGCAGCGTGTCCGGCGTCACGAGCGTGTAGATCTGCGTGGTCGTCACCGACGCGTGCCCGAGCAGCTCCTGGACCACCCGGACGTCGGCCCCGCCCGC
Organism: Actinomycetes bacterium; assembly: GCA_023390875.1. Classification (GTDB taxonomy): domain Bacteria; phylum Actinomycetota; class Actinomycetes; order Actinomycetales; family Cellulomonadaceae; genus Cellulomonas. The sequence continues at coordinate 10,312 of JAEWCA010000556.1, read as the reverse complement.
GAGCAGGTGCGTCGCGAACGAGTGCCGCAGCGTGTGCGGCGAGATGTGCTCGGCGCCCGGCAGGCCCGCCCGGTTCGCCGCCGTCCGCAGCACGGCCCACGCGCTCTGACGGCTGAGCCGGTTGCCGCGCGTGTTGAGGAACACGGCCGACGTGCCGCGACCCGCGCCGGACAGCACGGGGCGCGCCCGCACCAGGTACGCCTCGAGGGCCTCGAGCGCGAACGACCCCAGCGGGACGACGCGCTCCTTGCTGCCCTTGCCGAGCAGCCGGACGGACGAGCGGCCGGGCGTCCGGTCGACGTCGTCGACGGCGAGCCCGACGGCCTCCGAGATCCGTGCGCCCGTCGAGTAGACGACCTCGAGCAGCGCCCTGTCCCGCAGCGGCACCGGGCCGTCGCCGAGCCCGGCGGCGTCCAGCAGCCGCTCGACGTCGGCGACCGAGATGGCCTTGGGCAGCCGCTTGGGCTGCGACGGCGGTCGCACCGCGCCGGCCGCGTCCGCCGCCGTGACACCGTCCAGCACGAGGAAGCGGTGCCAGCCGCGGACCGCGACGACCGCCCGCGCCGCCGACGACGCCGACAGCGCCGCGCGGTCGTCCGCACCGGTGCGCATCGCGACGACGAAGTCCTCGACGTCCCGCTCCGCGATGTCGCCGGGTGCCGCCCGGCCGAGCGCCGTGAGGAACGCGACGTACCGCTCGAGGTCGCGGCGGTACGCGGCCAGCGTGTTGGCGGACAGCCCGCGCTCGACGCTCAGGTGCGCCAGGTACCCCTCGAGGGCGCCGCGCAGCTGCCCGTCGGGGTGCTCCACGTCGCCGGCCATCGCACCCGACCTGGGGTCAGAGCGGCAGGAACACGTCGACCGCGATCGCGACCGACAGGAGGGTCAGGTAGGTGATCGACGCGTGGAACACGCTCATCGCCTTGAGCTTGGGGTGCTCGGGGTCCTTGGCGCGCCGCAGCAGCCCGATGCACGACCACAGGAACCACACGCCGAGCCCCGTCGCCAGGACCGCGTACACCCAGGTCATGTGCGCGACGGGCACGAGCAGCAGCGTGCAGGCGATCATCGCGAGCGTGTAGAGGATCATCTCGCGCGCGACCTTGGTGTCCTTCGCCACCACCGGCAGCATCGGGACGCCCGCCCGGGCGTAGTCGCCGCGGAACTTCATCGACAGCGGCCAGTAGTGCGGCGGCGTCCAGAAGAAGATGACGCCGAACAGCAGCACGGCCGCCCAGCCGACGCCACCCGTCACGGCCGACCACCCGATGAGCACCGGCATGCAGCCCGCCGCGCCGCCCCACACGATGTTCTGCGGCGTGCGCCGCTTGAGGATCATCGTGTAGCCGACCACGTAGATGAGGATCGCGAGCGCGGTGAGCATCGACGACGCGGGGTTCACGAAGAACCACAGCCAGGTGAGCGACACGACGCCGAGCGCGAGCCCGAACACGAGCGCCGCACGCGGGGTCACCTCACCGGTGACGATGGGCCTCCGCTTGGTGCGGTTCATGACCTGGTCGATGTCGCGGTCGATGTAGCAGTTGAGGACGTTCGCGGACCCGGCCGCCGCGGCACCGCCCACGAGCGTCGCGAGCACGAGCCACACGCTCGGCATGCCCCGCTCCGCGAGGATCATCGTCGGCACCGTCGTCACCAGCAGCAGCTCGATGACGCGGGGCTTCGTCAGCGCGACGTACGGTCCGACCCTGCCGAGCACGCGCCGCCACGGCGACGGTGCGGCCGCCGGCACCGGCTGAGCCGTCGCCCTCGCCCCCGCCCCCGGGGTCGGCAGCATCGACGCTCCGGCGTCGTCGACTGACAGGGGGCTGCTGAGGCGCACGCGCTGCGGTTCCGTTCGTTCTGCGGCGGGGATGACTGTCGCGCTGCCATGCTACGGCCTGCCGCGACGCCCGCAGGGACGCCGACGCTCTCCAAGCAGGCCCGCGGCGTGTGAGTTCCGTCGCTCGTCGCGAGCCGTGGTCACTCCCGTCGCCCTTCCCCGAGTGCGATATAGGCTCGACGGGCACGGATCGTCGACCGCTCCCCGTTCCCCGACAGCGGGTCGCGCCGCACGTCCGGCCCGGCGCCCCGTCGAGGGTGCCCGATCACGTCTGACACGACGCCCGGCCGGTGGCACGGGTGGGAATGAGGTGCTGTGAACGCGAAGGCCCCCCTGGCTCAGACGGTCGGATGGACCGACCTCGACCTGCGCGCGGTGGACACGGTCCGCGTCCTGGCGGCGGACGCCGTCGAGAAGGTCGGCAACGGTCACCCGGGCACGGCGATCAGCCTCGCCCCCGCGGCGTACCTCCTGTACCAGAACGTGCTGCGGCACGACCCGAAGGACCCGCACTGGCTGGGTCGCGACCGGTTCGTGCTGTCGGCGGGCCACTCGTGCCTCACGCAGTACATCCAGCTGTACCTGGCCGGGTTCGGCCTGGAGATCGAGGACCTGCAGGCCCTGCGGACGTGGGGTTCCAAGACGCCCGGGCACCCCGAGTACCGGCACACCACCGGTGTCGAGATCACCACCGGCCCGCTCGGCCAGGGCCTGGCCTCGGCGGTCGGCTTCGCGATGGCGCAGCGGCGTGAGCGCGGCCTGCTCGACCCCGACGCGGCCCCGGGCACGAGCCCGTTCGACCACTACACGTACGTCATCTGCTCGGACGGCGACCTGCAGGAGGGCGTGACGAGCGAGGCCTCGTCCGTCGCCGGCACGCAGGAGCTCGGCAACCTCATCGTGCTGTGGGACGACAACCACATCTCGATCGAGGGCGACACCGAGATCGCGTTCACCGAGGACGTGCTGGCCCGCTACGAGGCGTACGGCTGGCACGTGCAGTTCGTCGACTGGACCGCCGGAGGCGACTACCGCGAGGACGTCGACGCGCTCGCCGCGGCGATCGACGCCGCGAAGGCCGTCACCGACAAGCCGTCGTTCATCGGCATCCGCACGCTCATCGCCTGGCCGACGCCGAGCAAGACGAACGACCACTCGTCGCACGGCTCCAAGCTCGGCACGGACGCCGTCCGCGGCCTCAAGGAGATCCTGGGCTTCGACCCGGACAAGACGTTCGAGGTCGACCCCGAGGTCCTCGCGCACACCCGCTCGCTGGCCGACCGGGCCGCGCAGGACCGTGCGCAGTGGCAGAAGTCGTTCGACGCCTGGCGCGAGGCCAACCCCGAGAACGCGGAGCTGCTCGACCGGCTCGTCGAGCACCGGCTCCCCGAGGGCTGGGAGGACGCGCTGCCGACCTTCCCCGCCGGCAAGGCGGTCGCGACGCGCGCGGCGTCCGGCGAGGTCCTGTCCGCGATCGGCCCGGAGCTGCCCGAGCTGTGGGGCGGCTCGGCCGACCTGGCAGGCTCGAACAACACCACGATGAAGGGCGCGTCGTCCTTCATCCCGGCCAAGCGCTCGACGCACGAGTTCGCGGGCGACGAGTTCGGCCGCACGCTGCACTTCGGCATCCGTGAGCACGGCATGGGCGCGATCCTGTCCGGCATCACGCTGCACGGCCTGACCCGCCCGTACGGCGGCACGTTCCTGCAGTTCTCCGACTACATGCGCGGCTCGGTCCGGCTCGCGTCGCTCATGGGCATCCCGACGACGTACGTCTGGACGCACGACTCCATCGGCCTCGGCGAGGACGGCCCGACGCACCAGCCGGTCGAGCACCTCACCGCGCTGCGGGCGATCCCGGGCCTGACGGTCCTGCGCCCGGCCGACGCGAACGAGACCGCGCAGGCGTGGAAGGCGATCCTCGAGCACCGCGACGGCCCCGTCGGCCTCATCCTCACGCGGCAGAACGTCCCGACGTTCCCGCGCGGCGAGGACGGCTTCGCGTCCGCCGAGGGCGTCAAGCGCGGCGCCTACGTGCTGATCGACGCCTCCACCGGCACGCCCGACGTGATCCTGATCGGCACCGGTTCCGAGGTGCAGCTCGCCGTCGCGGCCCGCGAGACCCTCGAGGCGGCCGGCATCCCGACCCGCGTCGTGTCGGCGCCGTCGCTGGAGTGGTTCGCGCAGCAGGACGAGGCCTACCGCGAGTCGGTCCTCCCCCGCGCCGTGCGCGCCCGCGTCTCGGTGGAGGCGGGCATCGCCCTGTCGTGGCACAAGATCGTCGGCGACGCCGGCCGCAGCGTGTCCCTCGAGCACTACGGCGCCTCGGCGGACTACGAGACGCTCTACCGGGAGTTCGGGATCACGGCCGAGGCCGTCGTCGCGGCGGCGCACGAGTCCATCGCCGCCGCACGTGGCGACGCCTCCCCGTCGACCGCCGAGGCGGCCCCCACCCAGAGCGGCACCGGGGACCTGCCGGCCTGAGACGGTTCGTGGCCCCGCCACACCGCGGGGCCGACTGCGGGAAGGAAGTGGGGAACGACCATGGCACCGAGCAGCACCCCTCTGGACCGGCTCGTCGACGCGGGAGTGTCGATCTGGCTCGACGACCTCTCGCGGGAACGCCTGCGCACCGGCAACCTCGCCGAGCTCGTCGAGAGCTCCGGCGTGGTGGGGGTCACCACGAACCCGACCATCTTCGCGAGCGCGCTGTCGAAGGGGGACGCGTACGACGCCCAGCTCCGTGAGCTGGCCCAGTCGGGCGCGTCCCTCGACGACGCGGTGTTCGCGATCACCACGGACGACGTGCGGGCGGGGGCGGACGTCCTGCGTCCCGTCTACGACCGCACGGACGGCGTGGACGGGCGGGTCTCGATCGAGGTCGACCCGCGCCTCGCGAAGGACACCGACGGCACGGTCGCGTCCGCGAAGGCGCTGTGGTCGACGGTCGACCGGCCGAACGTCTTCATCAAGATCCCGGCGACCCTCGAGGGCCTCCCGGCGATCACGGCCGTGCTGGCCGAGGGCATCAGCGTCAACGTCACGCTGATCTTCTCCCTCGACCGCTACCGCGCCGTGCTGGACGCGTTCCTCGCGGGGCTCGAGGAGGCGAAGGCGAACGGCCACGACCTCGCGCCGATCGCGTCCGTCGCGTCGTTCTTCGTGTCCCGCGTGGACACGGCGATCGACCCGCAGCTCGACGAGATCGGCACGCCGGAGGCGGCCGAGCTGCGCGGCAAGGCGGCCATCGCCAACGCGCGGCTCGCGTACGGGGTGTACGAGGAGGTCGTCGCGAGCGACCGCTGGAAGGCGCTCGCGGCCGCGGGCGCGCACCCGCAGCGGCCGTTGTGGGCGTCCACGGGAGTCAAGGACAAGGCGTACCCCGACACGCTGTACGTCGACGAGCTCGTCGTCGCCGGCGTCGTCAACACCATGCCCGAGGCGACCCTGAAGGCCGTGATCGACCACGGCGGCGACGGCACCGACACCGTGACGGGCCGCCAGGACGAGGCCGCAGCGACGATCGCGCGTCTCCGCGACGTCGGCGTCGACCTCGACGAGGTCACCCAGCAGCTGGAGGACGAGGGCGTGGAGAAGTTCACGACGAGCTGGGGCCAGCTCCTCGACACGGTCGCCGAAGGGCTCCGCGGCGCCGGCGAGGGGGCCAGGTGAACGCCAAGGTCGCCGAGGGGCAGAACCCGCTCCGGGACGCCCGCGACCGCCGCCTGCCCCGGATCGCCGGGCCGTCCGGCCTGGTGATCTTCGGCGTGACGGGCGATCTCGCCCGCAAGAAGCTCATGCCTGCGGTGTACGACCTGACCAACCGCGGCCTGCTTCCCCCGGGCTTCGCTCTCACGGGCTTCGCTCGGCGTGACTGGGCCACGCAGGACTTCGCGGAGATCGTGCACGACTCGGTCAAGGAGCACGCCCGCACACCGTTCCGTGAGGCCACCTGGCGGCAGCTGTCGGAGGGCATCCGGTTCGTGCAGGGCACGTTCGACGACGACGACGCGTTCGACCGTCTCCGCGAGACCGTCGAGGAGCTCGACGTGTCCCGCGGCACGGGCGGCAACCACGCGTTCTACCTGTCGATCCCGCCGAGCTCGTTCCCGGTGGTGTGCAAGCAGCTCGCTCGCTCCGGCCTCTCGCAGCCGACCGACGGCACCTGGCGCCGGGTCGTCATCGAGAAGCCGTTCGGTCACGACCTCAAGAGCGCCCAGGAGCTCAACGACATCGTGTCGTCGGTGTTCCGGCCGGACGACATCTTCCGGATCGACCACTACCTCGGCAAGGAGACGGTCCAGAACCTGCTGGCGCTGCGCTTCGCGAACCAGCTGTTCGAGCCGATCTGGAACTCGAACTACGTCGACCACGTGCAGATCACGATGGCCGAGGACATCGGCATCGGCGGCCGCGCGGGCTACTACGACGGCATCGGCGCGGCGCGCGACGTCATCCAGAACCACCTGCTGCAGCTCCTCGCCCTCACGGCGATGGAGGAGCCCGTCTCGTTCGAGGCGGAGGGTCTGCGCGCCGAGAAGATCAAGGCGCTGTCGGCCGTCCGGCTCCCCCGCGACCTGGGCAAGCACACGGCCCGCGGCCAGTACACGGCCGGGTGGCAGGGCGGCGAGAAGGTCGTCGGGTACCTGGAGGAGGAGGGCTTCAACCCGCACTCCACCACCGAGACGTACGCCGCGATCCGGGTCGACATCGACACCCGTCGCTGGGCCGGCGTGCCGTTCTACCTGCGGACCGGCAAGCGCCTCGGGCGGCGGGTCACCGAGATCGCCGTCGTGTTCAAGAAGGCGCCGCACCTGCCGTTCGAGTCGACCGCGACCGAGGAGCTCGGCAAGAACGCGCTCGTCATCCGCGTGCAGCCCGACGAGGGCGTCACGCTGCGGTTCGGCGCCAAGGTCCCGGGCACCGCCATGGAGGTCCGCGACGTCACGATGGACTTCGGCTACGGCCACGCGTTCACCGAGTCGTCCCCCGAGGCGTACGAGCGGCTCATCCTCGACGTGCTGCTCGGCGACCCGCCGCTGTTCCCGCGGCACGAGGAGGTCGAGCTGTCGTGGAAGATCCTCGACCCGATCACCGAGTACTGGGCGTCGAAGGGCAAGCCTGACGAGTACCGCTCGGGCACGTGGGGCCCGGCGTCCGCGGACAAGATGATGGAGCGCGACGGGCGCTCGTGGAGGCGGCCGTGATCATCAACCTGCCCGAGACGACGACCCGCGACATCAACAAGCGGCTCGTCCAGGAGCGGGACGAGGGCGGCGCCGTGGCGCTCGGCCGGGTGCTCAACCTGCTCATCGACGCCGGTGCGCACGACCCCGAGGAGGCCATCGCGGCTGCCAACGACGCGAGCCGCGAGCACCCCTGCCGGGTCATCGTCATCTCGAAGGACACCAAGCAGCGGTCCGCGACGCTCGACGCGCAGATCCGGCTCGGCGGCGACGCCGGTGCGAGCGAGGTCATCGTGCTGCGGCCGTCGGGCGAGCTCGACAGCCACCTGGACACGCTCGTCATGCCGCTCCTGCTGCCCGACGCGCCGATCGTCACCTGGTGGCCGTTCGACGTCCCGTCGAACCCGTCCGAGCACCCGCTCGGCGCGATGGCGCAGCGCCGCATCACCGACACGTCCCAGGTCGCGAAGCCGCCCGCCGAGCTGCGCAAGCTGTCCGCCGTGTACGAGGACGGCGACACCGACCTGGCGTGGACCCGCGCGACGCTGTGGCGCGGTCTCATCGCCGCGACGCTCGACCAGCCGCCGTACGAGCCGGTCCGCCGGGCCGTCGTGGTCGGCGAGTCGACGCACCCGTCGGTGGACCTCATGGCCGCGTGGCTGGCCCAGTCGCTGCGCTGCCCGGTCGACGTCGAGCGGCTCAAGGACGCACCCGCGATCACGCAGGTCCGGCTCGAGCGCGCGTCGGGCGACATCGTCCTCGACCGCCCGGACGGCAAGACGGCGGCCCTGCGGCAGCCGAACCAGCCCGAGCACCGCATCGCGCTGCCGATCCGGCAGCTGCGCGAGTGCCTTGCGGAGGAGCTGCGCCGCCTGGACGCCGACGACGTGTACGGCGAGGTGCTGCAGAAGGGCCTCGCGAGGATCGACGCGTGACCGCGCGTGACGTCATCGTCCACCCGGACGCCACGGTGCTGGCGCAGGCGGTGGCGGCGCGGCTGCTGACCCGCCTGGTCGACGTCCAGTCGCACCGCCGCCCGGTCCACGTCGTGCTGACCGGCGGGACCGTCGGCATCGCGTCGCTCGCGGCCGTCGCGGCGAGCCCCGTGCGCGACGCCGTCGACTGGTCGGGCGTGCACCTGTGGTGGGGAGACGAGCGGTTCGTCCCCGACGGCCACCCCGACCGGAACGAGACGCAGGCGCGCACGGCACTGATCGACGCGCTCGGCGACGCGCTGCCCGTGGGCAACGTGCACCCGATGCCCGCGCTCAGCGACGACGTCCCGACGCCCGAGGCATCGGCAGAGGCGTACGCCGCCGAGCTCGCGCGGTGGGCGTCGCACGGTGCGCACGTGCCGGCGTTCGACGTGCTGCTGCTCGGGATGGGGCCTGACGGGCACGTCGCCTCGTTGTTCCCCGGGCACGAGGCGCTCGACGTGGTGGGCGCGACGACGGTGGGCGTGCACGGCTCACCGAAGCCGCCCCCGGAGCGCGTCTCGCTGACGTTCGAGGCGCTCCACGCCGCCCGAGAGGTGTGGGTCGTCGCCGCAGGTGCCGAGAAGGCCACCGCCGTCGCGGCGGCGCTCTCCGACGGGGACGTGCACGACGTCCCGGCCGCGGGCGCGCTCGGCGTCGAGCGCACATTCTGGCTCGTCGACGTGGCGGCGACCCAGGAGGTCGTCGCCGCTCTTCCGGTGCCCGGTCAGGCGCTGTGGAGCGCCGTCGACGAGTACTTCGCGCCCGTCGCGCCGGAGGACGACACGCTCGTCGCGGTCCGGCAGAACGCCGCGGAGCACGGGCTGCCCGACATCGCGGTCGCGCCGAACCAGGGCGCCCTGCTGCAGATCCTCGCGCGGACCGTCGGCGCACGCCGGGTCCTCGAGCTCGGCACGCTCGGCGGCTACAGCACCCTGTGGCTCGCCCGGGCGCTGCCGGCGGACGGTCGCCTCGTGTCGCTCGAGATCGACGCCGCGCACGCCGACGTCGCGCGCCGCTCGCTGGCGGCCGCCGGTGTCGGTGATCTCGTGGACGTCGTCGTCGGACCCGCGTCGGAGACGCTCGACCGGCTCGCCGCCGACGGCGTGGAGCCGTTCGACCTCGTGTTCGTCGACGCCGACAAGCAGCAGCTCGCCCGGTACCTGGAGCAGACGCTCGCCCTGGTCCGGCCGGGGGCGCTCATCGTCGTCGACAACGTGGTGCGCGGCGGAGCCGTGATCGAGCCTCGCCACCCGGACGACCGGGTGCAGGGCGTCCGCCGGTTCGCCGAGCACCTCGCGGACCTTCCGGGCGTCGAGGCGACCGTCGTCCAGACCGTCGGGGTCAAGGGCTACGACGGGTTCGCGCTGCTGCGCGTCAAGGACTGACCCGGCTCCACGCTCGACGAAGGCCCTGACACCGGTCGGACCGAGGTCAGGGCCTTCGCCGTCGATGCTGCGTCAGGTCCGCGCACGGGCCGACACGCTCGGCCCTGCACGCTCGGCCGGGCACGTCCAGACCGGCGCGCGCTCGGCCTGGCTCGTGCTCAGCCGCCGCGGCGGGCCCGCAGGGCGGCCAGCGCCTCGTCCAGGATGGCCGCGCCGTCCTCGTCGGAGCGGCGCTCCTTCACGTAGGCCAGGTGCGTCTTGTACGGCTCGTTCTTGGACGGGGACGGAGGGTTCTCCTGGTCCTGCCCGGCCGGGAACCCGCACCGCGGGCAGTCCCACGTCAGGGGCGCCTCGTCGGCGGCCTCCTCCGCGAAGCTGGGCCGCGTCTCGTGCCCGTTGGCGCACCAGTACGAGATCCAGACGCGAGGCGCCGCGTCCCCGCGCTCCGCCTCGCCCATGGGCCCGGCTCCGACTCGCGACCCCCTGATCGCACTTCCGCTCGCCATCGCCAGGCCCCTCTCAGTCCGCCACGCGCTCGAGAAGCCCGAGCAGGATGATGATGGCCGTCCAGGCCAGGGCCACACCGACCGTGATCCGGTTGAGGTTGCGCTCCGCGACGCCGGACGAGCCGGCGCTGCTCGTGATGCCGCCGCCGAACATGTCCGACAGGCCACCGCCCTTGCCCTTGTGCAGCAGCACGAGCGGGACGAGCAGGAGGCTGGTCAGGACCAGCAGCACCTGGAGGGTGATGCGCAGGGCGTTCACGTCGTGTCGTTCCTCACTGGACGGGCACGTCGCGGCCGGTTGGCGGCGACGCTGCGGATGACCGCGGTACAGGGTAGGCGACGAGTGGCCGTTCGATCCACCACCGCCCACCGCTGACCGGCACGTGGACGGGCCCCGGCGTCACCGGGGCCCGTC
>JAEWCA010000518.1 GCA_023390875.1 Actinomycetes bacterium | reverse complement strand
AGCGTGCGCCGGACGTGAGGCGGGCGGCGCCGTCGGCGGCGTCCTGCGCGCCCGACGCGAGCGTCCCGGCGCCGTCCGCCACGGTGTGCGCGCCGCCGCCCAGCTGTTCGGCCGCGTCGCGCAGGCGCAGTGCTCCGTCGGACGCGTCGGCGAGGCCGTCGTGGGCCTGTCCGAGACCGACGAGCACGGCGTCGACGGCCTGCTCGCCCGCCGTCGCCGACACCGCGGCGCGGATCCGCTCCATCGCCGAGCGGCCCAGGGAGCTCACCAGGAACGAGTTCGCGTCGTCGTACGTGACGTCGATCTGGGCGGCCGTCGGGGCGTCGCCGCCGGCGGACACGAGGTCGGCCGAGAAGTCGGCGGGAACGGTGACCGCGAAGTAGTACCGCCCGTCGTGCACGCCGTCGGTGGCCTCCGCCGCGTCGGTGACGACCCAGTCGAGGTCCTTCGCCGACGTCAGCTGCTCGACGAGGTCGTCGCCCGCGTGCACCGCGGTGCCGTCCTGCTGCGCACCGACGTCGCTGTTGACGAGCGCGACGGGGAGCCGGTCGAGGTGGCCCGTCGGGTTCCAGAAGGCCCAGAGGTACAGCACGCCGTAGAGCAGCGGCACGGCGATCATCGCGACGACGGCCAGGCGGGGCAGGGTGCCGCGGCCGAAGCGGCGCAGCTCGTTGCCGGAGGTGAGGGGGAGCACGAGGGGTCCTTCGTGTCGGAGGGTCAGTCGAGGTGGGGGCCGGTCGCGAGCGCGACGACGGCCGGGGCGACGTCCCACCGCATGCGGTCGACCTCGTCGGCGGACGCGCAGGACGCGACGACCGTGAGCCCGTCGGCGGCGAGGGCCTCGAGGCGCGACCAGACGAGCTGGCGGCGTTCGTCGTCGTGCACCTGGTCGACGTCGTCGACCACGAGCAGCTGCGGCCGCTGGACGAGCGCGAGACCGATGCGCAGCAGGAGCTCGTCGACCTCGTCGAGGTCCCAGACGAGCGTTCCCGGGGCGGGCACGGCGCGGTCGCCGAACGCCGGGGCGAGCCAGTGCGTGGTGACGGACGCGGTGACGGCGGGCGTGCGTCGGTACCAGGGGGCGAGCCAGCCGAGCCGTTCGCGCAGCAGCGCCCCGACGGTGACGGACTCGTCGAGCTCGTCGATGCCGGTGAACCCGGCCAGCGCCGCGACGGCCTGCACGCTCCTGCGCTCGGCGGGCAACCGGTGACCGAGCACCGTCAGCCGGGAGTCGCGGTCGGGCACCATGCGGCCGGCGAGCGTGAGCAGCAGGCTGGTCCGCCCGCCGCCCTGCGGGCCGTGCAGCACGGTGAGCGTGCCCCGGTCGATCGCCATGTCGACCGGCCCGTAGACGACGCCGCGGCGGCCGTGCAGCGCGAGGTCGCGGGCGTCGACGGCGGGCGGCGGGGCGAGGTCGGTCATGATGAGCCTCCTAAACTGACCGGTCAGTACAAAGACTAGGACGTGGCTCCGCCGGCGGCCACACCCCGCACGTGTCTCGGTCGTCACACACGCCGCAGCGCCGCGCGACGCGCCACGTCGACCGCGTGGTCCATGAAAGGATCGGCGCATGGCCATGCGAGAGATCCGGACCGTCGGAGACCCCGTCCTGCGCACGCCGTGCGACCCGATCACGACGATCGACGACCGCGTCCGTGCGCTCGTCGAGGACCTCCTCGAGACGGTCGACCACGACGGGCGCGCCGGGCTCGCCGCGAACCAGATCGGCGTCGGCCTGCGGGCGTTCTCGTGGAACATCGACGACGAGATCGGCTACGTGCTCAACCCCGTGATCGTCGAGATGTCGGAGGACGAGTACCAGGACGGCGACGAGGGCTGCCTGTCGGTCCCCGGCCTGTGGTACCCCACGCACCGCGCCTGGTACGCACGCGTCGTCGGCACCGACCTCGACGGCAAGGAGGTCGTCGTGGAGGGCACCGAGCTCATGGCGCGCTGCCTGCAGCACGAGGTCGACCACCTCGACGGGCTGCTCTACCTCGACCGGCTGGAGCGCTCGGTCCGCAAGAAGGCGATGCGCGCGATCCGCGAACAGCTCTGATCCCGGACGTCGTGTCGCTGGCGCAGCGGCACGACGTCCGCCATAGTGTCCACTGCACGTGGTCGTCGACCGCATGCAGCACGCCGCGAGTCCGTGAGTCACTCCCGGGAACGGGTGCGAGGTCGTTGGGGAAGGCGAACCTCGAGCCGTTCAGGAGGACGACATGGCAGGTGCGATCACCCGCGGTGTTCTTTTCGTGCACTCTGCACCGCGCGCGCTGTGCCCCCACATCGAGTGGGCGGCAGGCAACGTGCTGTCCGCGCGCGTCATCTTCGACTGGACGCCGCAGCCCGCCGGGCCCGGGTTCTACCGCGCCGAGTACTCGTGGCAGGGCCCCCAGGGCACCGGCGCGCGCCTCGCGTCGGCGCTGCGCGGCTGGGCGCACCTGCGCTACGAGATCACGGAAGAGGCGAGCCACGGCGTCGACGGGTCGCGCTGGAGCCACACGCCGGAGCTCGGCATCTTCCACGCGGCCACCGACGTGCACGGCAACGTCGTCGTCCCCGAGGACCGCATCCGCGCCGCGCTCGAGCACGCCGCCGACCCCGTCCGGCTGCGCGCCGAGCTCGACCTCGCGCTCGGCCAGGCGTGGGACGACGAGCTCGAGCCGTTCCGGTACGCGGGCGCCGGCGCCCCGGTGCGGTGGCTGCACCGCGTCGGCTGAGCGTCCGCGCGACGGCCGACCGACAGGTCTGAGGAAGGGCGTCACCGCAGGTCACTGAAGCGATTCGGACATGGACAGCCCATGCACAGTCCCCGTCAAGGTGTGATACCTACCGTCTGGCCGACCACGGACCGGGCGGACGCCCGGGGACAGACGAAGGACTTCACCATGACCAGCTCACGCAGGGCGTCGTTCGCGCTGCTGTCCGGCCTCTCGCTCGCGACGGCCCTGACGGCGTGCGCCTCCCAGGCCGACGCCGGCACCACCGAGGCCACGAACGACAGCGGCTACGCCGACGGCACCTACGAGGCGACGGGCCACTACGAGTCGCCCGCCGGCCCGGAGACCGTCGACGTCTCCGTCACGCTCGACGGCGGTGTCGTCAGCGCCGTGGACGTCACCCCGCAGGCCACCAACCCGACCTCCACGACGTGGCAGACGGCGTTCGCGTCGGGCGTGTCCGACGAGGTCGTCGGCAAGGCCGTCGACGACGTCGAGCTCGACGCGGTGTCGGGTGCCTCCCTCACCACCGAGGGGTTCGAGGACGCCCTCGACCAGATCGCCGCGGATGCCCGCGGATAGCACCACGTTCGACGCGATCGGCACCCGGTGGACGATCAGTGCCGACGGACCCCTCGACGCCCGCACCCTCGCCCGCGTGCACGACCGCATCGCCCGGTACGACGAGACCTGGTCGCGGTTCCGTGACGACTCCCTGGTCGCACGGATGTCGCGCGAGGCCGGCACGTACCGGCTGCCGCCGGAGGGCCCCGCGCTGCTGGACCTGTACGACCGGCTCGACGAGCGCACCGGGGGAGCGGTGTCGCCGCTCGTCGGCCGCAGCCTCGTACGGCTCGGGTACGACGCGGACCTGACGCTGCGCCCGTCCGGCGCTCCCGTGCCCGCACCGCGTGACGCGCTCGTCCGCGACGGCGACCTCCTGCACGTCCTCGAGCCGGTGCTCCTCGACGTCGGCGCCGCCGGGAAGGGGCAGCTCGTCGACCTCGTCGGCGCGGAGCTGCGCGCGTGCGGCGTCGACGGGTTCCTGGTCGACGCCGGTGGTGACCTGCTGCACGCGGGCGACCGGCCCGCGCGCGTGGGGCTCAGCCAGCCCGGCGACCCGTCCCGCGTGATCGGCGTCGTCGAGCTGCAGGGTGCGGCGCTGTGCGGTTCGGGCGTCGACCTGCGGCGGTGGGGGGACGGCTGGCACCACGTGCTCGACGCCCGCACCGGCTGGCCCACGCTCGACGTCGTCGCGACGTGGGCCGTCGCGGGGTCCGCGATGGTCGCCGACGGGCTCGCGACCGCCCTGTTCTTCACCGACCCGGACCGGCTGGAGGCCGCGTTCGACCTCACGTACGTGCGCGTGCACGCCGACGGGACGGTCCGCTACTCGCTGGGCCTGCCCGGGGAGGTGTTCCGATGACCAGGCTCGACGCGTGGCTGGGCCGCGTGACGATGTACCGGACGGTGTCCCTGGCGCTCGGTGCGGTGGTCGCGGTGGCCGCCGTGCTCGGTGCGAGCGACGTCGTGCACGTCGACCTGGCCGCGCTCCTGGTGTCGGCGGTGGTGGCGGTCGGTGTCGTGGTGGTCGTCAGCCGGCTGTGCGGAGCGATCTGGCGCGTGCAGGTGCACACGGAGTCGTCCGTGATCACCGGGCTCATCCTCGTGCTGCTGTTCCGGCCCGGCCTCGACGGCGCGTCGCTCGGTGCGCTCACCGGGGCGGCCGCGGTCGCGGCGGCGTCGAAGTTCGTCGTCACGGTGCGGGCGCGGCACGTCGTCAACCCCGCCGCGGCGGGAGCGCTCGCCGTCGGGCTGCTGGCGACGCCGCTCGGCGTCATGCCCGCGCTCTGGTGGGTCG
>JAEWCA010000435.1 GCA_023390875.1 Actinomycetes bacterium | reverse complement strand
GCCCGGTGCCGGACGCCTCGACCGGCGCGCCGGCCACCGGCACGTCGAGCGGGAGGCCGGCCGCGCCGTCCTCCGTCGCGGCGACCGCACCGCCCGCGGCCTCGGCCTCGGTCGAGCCGGACGGCTCGGTGAAGAACATCAGCACGATGATCCGCACGTAGAAGAACGCGGCGGCGGACGACGACAGGACACCGATGAGCGCGAGCGGCCACGCGCCGCCCTCGATCGCGGCCGAGAACACCGCGAACTTCCCGGCGAAGCCCGCGGTGAGCGGGATGCCCGCGAACGACAGCAGGAACAGCGCGAACACGAGCGCGAGCGCCGGGTTCGACCGGCCGAGACCCGCCCACTGGGACAGGTGCGTCGCCTCGCCGAGGATCGAGCCGGCCGACCCGTCGGCCTGGACGCTGCGCTCACGCACGAGCCAGACGACGGCGAACGCACCGATCGTCGCCGCGCCGTAGACCAGCAGGTAGAACAGCACCGCCGTGAGGCCGGCCTGGTTGAGGGCGACGACGCCCGTGAGGATGAACCCGGCGTGCGCGATCGACGAGTAGCCGAGCACGCGCTTCATGTCGGTCTGCACGAGCGCGCCGACGGTGCCGACGACCATCGTGAGGATCGTGACGGTCCACAGGACCACGCTGAGGTCCCAGTCGAGACCGGGCAGCACCACGTAGACGATCCGGAGCAGCGCGCCGAACGCGGCGACCTTGGTGCACGCGGCCATGAACCCGGTGATGGGCGTCGGGGCACCCTGGTACACGTCCGGCGTCCACGTGTGGAACGGCGCCGCACCGACCTTGAACAGCAGGCCGGTGAGGATCAGCACGGACCCGACGAGCAGCAGCGAGTCGAGACCGCCGGCCTCCTTCGTCGCGTCCGCGATCGTCGAGTAGCGCAGCGAGCCGCTGTAGCCGTACACCAGCGCGATGCCGAACAGCATGAGCGCCGAGGTGAACGCGCCGAGCAGGAAGTACTTCATCGACGCCTCCTGCGACAGCAGGCGACGACGGCGCGCCATGCCGGTCAGCAGGTAGAGCGGCAGCGAGAGGACCTCGAGCGCGACGAACAGCGTCAGCAGGTCGCCCGCCGCGGGGAAGATCAGCATGCCGCCGGTCGCGAACAGCAGCAGCGGGAAGATCTCGGTCTGCTGGACGCCCTTGCGGCGAGCGAGCTCCTCGTAGTCGGAGCCCGGGACGGACGACGCGGACGGCGCGAACGCGTCCTCGCCGGTCTCCGTGCGGTCGACCACGACGAGCAGGGCCAGCAGCGCGAGCAGCGCGAGCGTCCCCTGCAGCACGAGGGTCGGCCCGTCCACGATGAGCGAGCCGCCCAGCACCACGGTGCCGCCGTCGTCGCTCACGCCGTTCCACAGCGCCGCGACGGCGACGAGCGCGCCGCCGAGCGCCACGACGGACAGCGCCAGCTGCACGACGCGCCGGCGGGCGGCCGGCACGAACGCCTCGACGAGGACGCCCACGACGGCTGCGAGCAGCACGATGATGACGGGGCTCAGGGGGGCCCACGCGATCGTGGGTGCGGTGAACTCGCTCACCGGTCACTCCCTTCCGCGGCCGTGGCGGACGCCGGGACGTCCGTCACGCCGACCTGCTCGAGCGTGACCTGCGCGGGCGGCCGGACGAGGTCGAGCGCCGGACCGGGCAGGAAGCCGAAGACGATCATGAGGGCCAGCAGCGGGGCGACCGCCCACTTCTCGCGCCCGACGAGGTCGGGCATGGTCGCGAGGTCGTCGCGCACCGGGCCGGTGAAGACCCGCTGGTACGTCCACAGCACGTAGATCGCGGCGAGCACGACGCCGAGGCTCGCGACGATCGACGCGGCGGGGTGCCGGGCGAACGTGCCGACGAGCACGAGGATCTCGCTCACGAACGTCGACAGGCCCGGCAGCGACAGGGCCGAGAGGCCCGCGACGAGGAACGTGCCGGCGAGCACCGGCACGACCTTCTGCAGCCCGCCGAAGTCGGCGATCTGCTGCGAGCCCCGTCGGGCCACCAGGTACCCGGCGACGAGGAACAGCGCCCCCGTCGAGAGCCCGTGGTTGACCATGTAGAACGACGAGCCCGCGATCGACGTCGACGTGAACGCGAAGATGCCGAGCACGATGAACCCGAAGTGCGACACCGACGTGTACGCGATGAGCCGCATGAGGTCCTTCTGGCCGATCGCGAGCAGCGCCCCGTACAGGATCGAGACGACGGCCAGCACGATGACCACGGGCGCGGCCCACCGGGACGCCGACGGGAACAGCGGCAGGCACAGCGTGAGCATCCCGAACGTGCCGACCTTGTCGAGCACGCCGACCAGCAGCGTCGAGGTGCCGACCGGCGCCTGCTCGGCCGCGTCGGGCAGCCACGTGTGCACGGGGAACATCGGCGCCTTGATCGCGAACGCCAGGAAGAACGCGAGGAACAGCCACTTCTCGAGCGTCGGGTCGAGCGTGAGGCCCGTGAGGTTCTCGGTGAGGAACCCCTGCGGTCCGCGCGGCCCCTGCAGGTACACGCCGATCACCGCGACGAGCATGATGAGCCCGCCGGCCAGGCCGAACAGCAGGAACTTCACGGCCGCGTACCGCCGCTGCGCGCCGCCGAACCCGCCGATCATGAAGTAGACGGGGATGAGCATCGCCTCGAACAGGACGTAGAAGAAGAACACGTCCCGCGCCGAGAACACCGCGACGATGAACGCCTCGAGCACGAGCACGAGGGCCAGGTAGCGGCGCAGCCGGTCGGTGGCCTCCGCGACGGAGCCCTGCTCGCGCCAGGCGGCCAGGACCACGAGCGGCACGAGCAGCACCGACATGAGGATCAGCGACAGCCCGACGCCGTCGACGCCGACCGCGTACGAGACGCCGAACGCCGGGATCCAGCCGTGCGTCTCGACGAGCTGGTACGTCTGCGCGGCGGACGTGTCGAACGCGAGCAGCGCGCCGACGGCCAGCGCGAGCTCGACGACGGCGACGCCGAGGGCGATGCCCCGCGTGCGGCTGCGCCCGGCGGACGGCAGGACCCACAGCCCGACGGCGCCGAGCAGCGGCAGCACGATCAGGGCGGTCAGCCAGGGGAAGGAGGACGACATCGTGAGCTCTGCTCCTTCAGCTCTGGGTGGCCAGGACGACGACGACGAGGACGACGAGCCCGAGCAGCATGGTCGCCGCGTACGACCGGACGAACCCGGTCTGCACCCGGCGGGTGATCTCCCCGAGCCCGATCTGCGACCGGGCGATCGAGGTGACGGTGCCGTCGACGACGGCTCTGTCGGCGAACACGAGCGACCGGGTCAGCGCCTGGCCGGGCTCGACGAGCGCGACGTCGTTGACGGTGTCCTGGTACAGGTCGACGCGCGCGGCCCGCGTGAGGGCCGTGCCGAGCGGCGGGACCACCGGGACGGTCGCGGCGGCGTACCGGCGGTACGCGATCACCGTGCCGACGACCACGACGCCGAGCGTCAGCGTGATGAGCAGCCACTCCGGCAGGATCGGCTCCTCGTGCTCCGGGGTGCCGGTCACGGGCTCGAGCCACTCGACGAACTTGCCGCCGAGCGCCAGGTACAGGCCGAGGCCGACCGACCCGACGGCCAGCACGATCATCGGCCACGTCATCAGCCGCGGCGCCTCGTGCGGGTGCTGCGCCGAGCCGTCCCGTCGGGTCGACCAGCGGCGCTCTCCCTCGAAGGTCATGAAGAACAGGCGCGACATGTAGAACGCGGTGATCCCGGCGCCGACCAGCGTGACCGTGCCGAACACCCACGCGCGCCACTCGGCGCCCTCGACCGGCACGAACGCCGCCTCGATGATCTTGTCCTTGCTCCAGAACCCCGAGAACGGCGGGATGCCGAGGATCGCGAGCCACCCGGCCATGAACGTCAGCCACGTGATCTTCATGTACCGGGCCAGCCCGCCGAAGCGGCGCATGTCGACCTGGTCGTCCATGCCGTGCATCACGGACCCGGCGCCGAGGAACATGCCGGCCTTGAAGAAGCCGTGCGTGACGAGGTGGAAGATCGCGAACGCGTACCCGACGGGGCCGAGGCCCGCGGCGAGGATCATGTAGCCGATCTGCGACATCGTCGAGGCGGCGAGCGCCTTCTTGATGTCGTCCTTCGCGCAGCCGACGATCGCCCCGAACAGCAGCGTGATCGCACCGACGATGACGACGACGAGCTGCGCCGTGGGCGCCTCGTTCATCATCGGGGCGCTGCGCACGATGAGGTACACGCCCGCTGTCACCATCGTGGCGGCGTGGATGAGCGCCGACACGGGCGTCGGGCCGGCCATCGCGTCGCCGAGCCACGACTGCAGCGGGAACTGCGCCGACTTGCCGCACGCGGCGAGCAGCAGCATGAGCCCGATGGCGGTCGCGACGCCCTCGCTGACCTGGGCCGACTGCTCGCCGAGCACGTCGAGAAAGCCGACCGAGCCGAAGTTCGCGAACATCAGGCCCAGCGCGATGATCAGGCCCAGGTCACCGATGCGGTTCGCGACGAACGCCTTCTTCGCGGCGACGGCGTAGTCGGTGCGGTAGTTCCAGAAGCCGATGAGCAGGTACGACGCCAGACCGACGCCCTCCCAGCCGACGAACAGCAGCAGGTAGCTGTTCGCGAGCACGAGCGTGAGCATCGCCGCGACGAACAGGTTGAGGTACGCGAAGAACCGGCGCCGGTCCACGTCGTGCTCCATGTACGCCACGGAGTAGATGTGGATGAGCGTGCCGACGAACGTCACGAGCAGCACGAACGTGAGCGACAGCGGGTCGAGGCGGATGCCCGCGTCCACGTGGAACGCGCCCGCGTCGATCCAGTTCCGCACGCTCAGGTCGAGGACCCGCTGGTCTGCCGGCCGGCCGAGCAGCGCGACGAACACGGCCGCACCGAACACGAACGACAGCGCCGACGCCGCGACGCCGAGCCAGTGCCCCCAGCGGTCGGTGCGCCGACCGCCGAGCAGCAGGATCGCGGCGCTCAGCACCGGGATGCCGACCAGGGCGGGCGCGACGAGGTAGATCCCGCCGCTCACCGGCTCCGGCGCGGGGCCGATGGTGGCGGCGGGCAGGCTCGCGGCCAGGGTGGTCAGGGTGTGCACAGGGCCGCCCCTCAGCTCTTCAGGAGGTTCACGTCGTCGACCGAGGCCGACCGGCGGGTACGGAAGATCGCCACGATGATCGCGAGACCGACGACGACCTCGGCGGCGGCCACGACCATGACGAAGAACGCGAGCACCTGGCCGGTGAGCGTCCCGTGGATCCGGGAGAACGTCACGAGCAGCAGGTTCGTGGCGTTGAGCATGAGCTCGACACCCATGAACACGATGATCGCGTTCCGGCGCAGCAGCACCGTCGTCGCACCGATCGAGAACAGGATCGTCGCGAGCACGAGGTAGTGGGTCAGGCTCATGCGTGCTCCTCCTGCTGCTCCGCGCCGGCCTGTGCGGCGCCCGGCAGCGGCGCGCCGTGGCTCGCGGTCTCCGGGTGGGCCGTGGGCGGTGGGGTCGGTTCGCCACCGGGCTCCGTCGCGAGCACCGGTCGATCGGCACCGCCGCCGGCCAGCACGCGGTCGATGCGCGCCGCGTACTCGCGGGCGTCCGCCTCCTGGCCGCGGATGCGCAGGACGCGCGGCACCGAGTGCTCGAGCGGGCGCCCGTCGTGGCCGAGGGCGGGCACGTCCATCGCGTTGTGCTTGGCGTACAC
>JAEWCA010000403.1 GCA_023390875.1 Actinomycetes bacterium | reverse complement strand
GTCCGGGCTCGGGCACGACCACCCACCGGGCACCGCCGTCGGGCGCGTCGCCGTGGTGCAGCACGCGCCACCCGTCGGGCGTCTGCACGCACACCCGCTCGCCACGCTCGTCGCGCTCCGGCCGGGCCGGCGTCGTCGTCTCCACGGCTGCATCGTGACACCGCACGCCGTCGCGCGTGCAGCGACGGCTAGGCTGCCGCCCGTGCTCACCTGGCCCACCCCGCCGATCCCTCAGCTCCCCGGACACGGTGCACCGGTCCAGGTCCGCGACTCCTCGACCGGCCGGCTGGTCGTCGCCGCGACCGGCCCGCAGGCCACGCTGTACGTCTGCGGCATCACGCCGTACGACGCGACGCACATGGGCCACGCCGCCACCTACGTGGCGTTCGACGTGCTCGGACGTGCCTGGCGCGACGCGGGTCACACCGTCCGGTACGCCTCCAACGTCACCGACGTCGACGACCCGCTGCTGGAGCGCGCGGCCGCGACCGGTGTCGACTGGCAGGCCCTCGCCGTCGAGCAGACGGCGCTGTTCGCCGAGGACATGACGGCGCTCGGCGTCGTGCCGCCCGACACGTACCTCGGCGTCGTCGAGTCCATCCCCGCCGTCGCGGAGGCCGTCCGCACCCTGCTCGACACGGGCGCCGCGTACCGCGTCCCCACGCCGGGCTCGACGGGCCTGGGCGACGTCTACGCCGACCTGTCGAAGGACGCCGACTTCGGCGCCGTGGCCGGTCTCGACGACGACACGATGCGCACCCTGTTCGCCGAGCGCGGGGGAGACCCCGAGCGGGAGGGCAAGCGGTCGCCGCTCGACCCGCTGCTGTGGCGCTCCGAGCGGCCCGGCGAGCCCGCCTGGGACGGCGGCGAGCTCGGACCCGGTCGACCCGGCTGGCACATCGAGTGCGCCGTCATCGGGCGTGACGGGCTCGGGCTGCCGTTCGACGTCGAGGGCGGAGGCTCCGACCTGCTCTTCCCGCACCACGAGATGTCGACGTCGCACGCGCGGCTGCTCGACGCGGGCCACGGCGCCCGCGTGCACGTGCACACCGGGATGGTGGGGCTCGACGGCGAGAAGATGAGCAAGTCGCGCGGCAACCTCGTGCTCGTCTCGCGTCTGCGGGCCGACGGGGTCGACCCGATGGCGGTGCGCCTCGCGATCCTCGCGCACCGGTACCGCGACGCCTGGGACTGGACCGACGCGGGCCTGCACGCCGCGCAGGAGCGCCTCGAGCGCTGGCGCCGGTCGGTGTCGGGCAACGGCGGTCCGGACGCGACGGCGATGCTCGCCGGTGTCCGGGCAGCCGTCGCGGACGACCTCGACACGCCGACGGCGCTCGCCGTGGTCGACGCGTGGGCCGAGGCGGCGCTCGCCGGCACGGACGCACCCGTCGAGGGTGCACCCGGCGTGGTGGCACGGACCATCGACGCCCTCCTCGGCATCCGGATCTGACGCCGGCGGGCCGCCCGCCGCGAGCCGTCCACCCGCCGGCGGGTGACCCGCCGCCGCGGGCCGGTCAGCCGCCGGTGCCCTTGTCCCGCCGCCTCAGGTACCGCTCGAACTCCTGCGCGATGGCCTCGCCGCTCGCCTCCGGGAGGTCGGCCGTGTCCTTGGCCTCCTCGAGCTGGCGCACGTACTCGCCGATCTCGTTGTCCTCGCCGGCGAGCTCGTCGACGCCGTGCTGCCACGCGACCGCGTCGTCGGGCAGCTCGCCGAGCGGGACGGGCTCGCCGAGCAGCTGCTCGATGCGGTGCAGGATCGCGAGGGTCGCCTTCGGCGACGGCGGGTGCGCCACGTAGTGCGGCACGGCCGCCCACAGCGACATGGCCCGCATGCCGCGGACGGCCGCCTCGTGCTGCAGCACCCCGACGATGCCCGTCGGCCCCTCGTACGTGTTGGGGTCGAGCCCGATGAGCTCGCGCAGGTGTGGGTCCTCGCTCGTGGAGTTCACCGGGATCGGCCGCGTGTGCGGCACGTCCGCGAGCAGCGCGCCGACCGTGATGACCGTGCGCACGCCCATGCCCGACGCGATGTCGAGCAGCTCCGCGCAGTACCGCCGCCATCGCATCGACGGCTCGATGCCGTGCACCAGCACCACCCGGCGGCCCGTGCGGTTCGCGTCCGCCAGCGCGACGGCCGTGGTCGGCCACGTGATCTCGCGCGTGCCGTCGGGACCTGGGCCGATGACCGGGCGGTTCACCTGGAAGTCGTGGTACTCCTCCGGGTCGAGCTCGTCGACCTGCTCGGCGTCCCACACCTCGTGGAGGTGTTCGAGGGCCTGCGTCGCGGCTGACCCCGCGTCGTTCCACCCCTCGAAGGCGGCGAGCATCACCGGCTCGGCGTCGGGGAGCTCTGCGGGTCCGTGCTCGCTCATCCACCCAGCGTAGGACGCTTGCCCCGCGCACCGACGCATCGGGTGGTCCGAGGGCGTGCCGGGCCGTGCCTAGCATGGACGCATGCCCACCCCGTCGGACGACGCCCTCGCTGTGCCCGCGCAGCCACCCGCCCCCCTGTCCGCCGTGCTGTGGGACATGGACGGCACGCTCATCGACACCGAGCCGTTCTGGATCGCGGCGGAGACCGAGCTCGTCGAGGCGCACGGCGGGGTGTGGACGCACGAGGACGGCCTGCGGATGGTCGGCAGCTCCATGACGGTCTCGGCGGGCATCCTGCGGTCGCGCGGGGTCGACCTCCCGGACGACGAGATCGCGGCGTTCCTCAACTCGCGTGTCGCCGCAGGTGTCGCGGCCGGCGTCCCGTGGCAGCCCGGGGCCGAGCGCCTGCTGAAGGACCTCAAGGCCGCGGGCGTGCCGATGGCGCTCGTGACGTCGTCGTTCCGCGTGCTCGCGGAGCCGTTCGCGGCCGTCGCGCCGTTCTTCGACGTCGTGGTCGCCGGCGACGACGTCTCCCGGCCGAAGCCCGACCCGGAGCCGTACCTGCGCGCCGCCGAGGCGCTCGGGGTCGACGTCGCCCGGTGCGTCGCGCTCGAGGACTCGCGGTCGGGCATCGCCTCCGCGGTCGCGTCGGGGGCTCGCGTCGTCGCGGTCGAGGTCATGCAGCCGGTCGAGCCGCGCCCGGGCCTCAGCCGGGTCGCCTCGCTCGACGACCTCACGATCGAGGACCTCGCCCGCGTCGCCGGAGGCGACGAGCTCGAGCCTCGGACGCCGTCAGGCCGCTGACGTCACCGCGAGCGGCGTCACGCCGATGGCCCGCTCGACGGCCCCCTCGGGCACCTCCGGCGGTGTGCCACCGAACGACGGGCACAGCGCACGGAACGAGCACCAGTCGCACAGCTTCGACGGGCGCGGCCGCCAGTCACCCGTGCGGGCCGTCTCCTGGATGCCGCCCCAGATGGACCGGACCCGCGCCTCGAACGTGTCCATCTCGGCCTCGGTCGGCTCGTGCTTGAGCACGACGCCGTCGCCCAGGTACTCGAGCTGCAGGAGCTTGGGCAGCACACCCCGCGTCTTCCAGATGACGTAGGCGTAGAACCGCATCTGGAACAGCGCCGAGCTCTCGAAGCCGGCCCGGGGCGAGCGGCCGGTCTTGTAGTCGACGACCCGCACCCACCCGTTCGGCGCGACGTCGACGCGGTCGACGATGCCGCGCAGCTGCGGGCCGTCCTCGAGCTCGGTGGACACCGACAGCTCGCGCTCGCGCGGCTGCAGCCGGGTCGGGTCCTCGAGCGTGAAGTACGTGGCGAGCAGCTGCTCGGCGCTCGCGAGCCACTCGGCGAGCTCGTCGGGCGTCGCGAACATCTCGGCGACCTGCGGCGCGTGCTCGCGCAGCTCGGCCCAGCGCTCGGGGAGCAGGCCGGTCGCCGCCTCGAGCGTGCGCTCGACCGCGGGCAGGTCGAAGAGGTGCTCGAGCACCGCGTGCACGAGCGTGCCGCGCGCCGCCGCGACGCTCGGCGGCTCGGGGACCCGGTCCACGACGCGCAGCCGGAACATGAGCGGGCACTGCAGGAAGTCGTTCGCGCGGGACGGCGACAGACCGGGCTTCGACGGCGGGCGGGCGGCGGCTGCCTCGACCTGCGCCTCCACGAGCTCCTCGACGGAGTCGTCCTGCGCCGTGTCGACCTGCGGCGCCGCGTCCGGTGCCGCCTCGTCCTGCGCGGTCGCCAGGTCCGGCACCACCTCGTCGACGTCCTGAGAGCTCACACGACGAGGGTAGGCGCCGCCACCGACACGCACGCCGCACCGGGGGTGCGCGTCGCGCCACCTAGGCTGATCCGGTGAGCACCCCGCCCCCCGCCCGACGGACGTCCGGCTGGGTCATCGGCCGTGCGGCCGGCGCGCCGATCATCCTCGCGCCGAGCTGGCTGCTCGCCGCCCTCGTCCTCACGCTGCTGTTCGCGCCGACCGTCCGGAGCCGGATCGGGGACGTCGGTGCCGGGGTGTACCTGGTCGCGCTCGTCTTCGTCGTCCTGCTGTTCGCCTCGGTGCTCGTGCACGAGCTCGCGCACGGCCTCGTCGCGCGGGCCCGCGGCCAGCAGCCGCACGAGTTCGTGCTGACGCTGTGGGGCGGCCACACGTCGTTCGGAGGCGCCGCGCCGACCCCGGCGACGAGCGCCCTGATCGCGGTCGTGGGCCCGATCGCGAACCTGGTGCTCGGCGTGCTGTTCCTCGGCGCGGCCCGGGCGGTCGACGCGACCGCCACCGGCGCCCCCGGCATCACGAGCCTGCTGCTGTACTCCGGCGCGATCACGAACGGCTTCGTGGGCCTGTTCAACCTCGTGCCCGGCCTGCCGCTCGACGGCGGGCGGGTGCTCGAGGCCGTCGTCTGGGCGGTCACGAAGAACCGGCACACCGGCACGGTCGTCGCGGGCTGGTGCGGCCGGGTCGTCGCCGTCGGCGTGTTCGCCTGGGCCCTGCTCCTGCCGCTCGTGCAGGGCTACCAGCCGAACATCGGCGAGGTGCTGTGGGCGGCGCTCATCGGCGCCTTCCTGTGGTCGGGCGCCTCCGGGGCGGTGCGTGGCGGCAAGGCGCAGCGCGCGGTCGACCAGGTGACGTTCGCCACGGTGGGACGTCGGGCGGCGACCGTCGGCCACGCCGACTCGGTGGCCGCTGCCGGTGCGGCCGCGGCGGCGGCC
>JAEWCA010000385.1 GCA_023390875.1 Actinomycetes bacterium | reverse complement strand
CGACGACGCGGCGGCGCGACCGGCGGGGGAGGTCGCTCACGACGGCGAGCGTAGGGCCCGGACGGTCGAGCCGGTGGCTGGTCGGCGGATGCGTCCTACGACGGGCGGCCGGGAACGGTTCGGGCGTCCGCCGGCAGACGCCGTGCCCGCGCGCGGTGCACCCACCAGACGGCCCCGCCGACGGTCGCCCCGAGACCTGCGACGGCGAGCACGCAGGTCAGCGCGACGCCCGCGACCGTGCCGAGGATCCCCGACAGGAACGTGGTGGCGCGGGTGTCCTCGACGACGAGGACGCGGGCGTCGTCGACCGACGCCGCCGGGACCGCGACGGTGTACGTCCCGGCCTCGTCGGTGGTGAACGCGGCGACCGTCGAGGCCGTCATCCCGCCGCGCGACGCGTTCACCGACACGGCCGCGGCGTCCCGCACGTCGACCGCCGACCCGTCGGGTGCCGTCACCGCGGGCCGCGAGTCGAGTCCCACGTGGGCGACCTCGTCCGGCACCAGCAGGTACAGGGCGTACGCGGTGTCGGCGTCGAGCACCACGGTCGCCGACCCCGGCGCGCCCACCACGGCGAGGACGGCGGACCCCGGCTCGCCGTCGCCGTCCACGACGTCGAGCGGCAGCAGCCCGAGGAAGAGCCGCACGACGACGACGGCCACCGCGCACGCGACGAGCAGCAGGACGACGCCCACGGCGGTCACGGTCACCGGGCCGACCAGCGACGTGCGGCGCGGGGCGGTCCACGGGGCGGGGGTGCTCACGCACGGGAGCCTAGGCCGCGGCGTCGCTCAGGACCTTCGTCACGCCTGCGGCGAACACGGGCAGTCGCAGCACCACCCCGCCGTTAGCATCGAACAACGCCGCTCGTCGTCGCCCACAGGCCGCCGCCCCGGGTACGCGGTGAGCACGTCGCTCGTGAGGAGTGCACATGTTCGAGAGATTCACGGACCGAGCCCGCCGCGTGGTCGTCCTCGCCCAGGAAGAGGCGCGGATGCTCAACCACAACTACATCGGCACCGAGCACATCCTCCTGGGACTGATCCACGAGGGTGAGGGTGTCGCGGCCAAGGCGCTCGAGTCGCTCGGCATCTCCCTCGAGGCCGTGCGTGCCCAGGTGCAGGAGATCATCGGCGAGGGCCAGCAGGCGCCGTCGGGCCACATCCCGTTCACGCCGCGTGCCAAGAAGGTCCTGGAGCTGTCGCTGCGCGAGGCGCTGCAGCTCGGCCACAACTACATCGGCACCGAGCACATCCTGCTCGGTCTCATCCGCGAGGGTGAGGGCGTCGCCGCCCAGGTGCTGAACAAGCTTGGCGCCGACCTCAACCGGGTGCGCCAGCAGGTCATCCAGCTCGTCTCCGGCTACCAGGGCAAGGAGCCCGTCGCCGCGGGCGGCCCGCAGGAGGGTCAGCCGTCCGGCTCGGCCGTGCTCGACCAGTTCGGGCGGAACCTCACGCAGGCGGCGCGCGACGGCAAGCTCGACCCGGTCATCGGGCGCGAGAAGGAGATCGAGCGGGTCATGCAGGTGCTGTCCCGCCGCACCAAGAACAACCCGGTCCTCATCGGTGAGCCCGGCGTCGGCAAGACGGCCGTCGTCGAGGGCCTCGCGCAGGACATCGTCCGCGGGGACGTCCCCGAGACGCTCAAGGACAAGCAGCTCTACACGCTGGACCTGGGCGCCCTGGTGGCCGGTTCGCGGTACCGCGGTGACTTCGAGGAGCGCCTGAAGAAGGTCCTCAAGGAGATCCGCACGCGCGGCGACATCATCCTGTTCATCGACGAGATCCACACGCTCGTCGGTGCGGGTGCCGCCGAGGGCGCGATCGACGCCGCGTCGATCCTCAAGCCGATGCTCGCCCGCGGCGAGCTGCAGACCATCGGTGCCACGACGCTCGACGAGTACCGCAAGTACGTCGAGAAGGACCCGGCCCTGGAGCGCCGCTTCCAGCCGATCCAGGTCGCCGAGCCGAACCTGCAGCACGCGATCGAGATCCTCAAGGGCCTGCGCGACCGCTACGAGGCGCACCACCGGGTGTCCATCACGGACGCCGCCCTGGTGGCCGCCGCGACGCTGGCCGACCGGTACGTCAACGACCGGTACCTGCCGGACAAGGCGATCGACCTGGTCGACGAGGCCGGCGCCCGCCTGCGCATCCGCCGCATGACGGCTCCGCCGGAGCTGCGCGAGCTCGACGAGCAGATCGCCGAGACGCGCCGCGACAAGGAGTCGGCGATCGACGAGCAGGACTTCGAGAAGGCCGCGCGCCTGCGCGACACCGAGAAGCAGCTCGGCCTGCGCCGCCTCGAGAAGGAGAAGTCCTGGAAGAACGGCGACCTCGACGCGGTCGCGGAGGTGGACGAGGAGCTCATCGCCGAGGTGCTGGCGAACGCCACGGGCATCCCGGTGTTCAAGCTCACCGAGGAGGAGTCCAGCCGTCTGCTCCACATGGAGGAGAACCTGCACAAGCGGGTCGTCGGCCAGGACGCCGCCATCAAGGCGCTCTCGCAGGCCATCCGCCGCACGCG